>CAYGVA010000122.1:7558-12762 GCA_964353225.1 uncultured Leptolyngbya sp. | reverse complement strand
GTAGGGGAATGGCTAGGCTCAGCAACAGGGCTGAATGTCTAGCCATTGCATGACCTCCCCTTCAGACGCTAGCCACTTCAGCTCTTGGGTGCGGGGATTGTAGGCTCGCCACCAGGTTTGACCAGATGGATCGACAGAGGCGGTAATGCGGGGTTCTGAGCGGGTGGCAAACCATTGGGCGAGCCGCTGGTGCAGGTGGCTGGCCCAACCGATGGCGGGGGTAGCGGCGGATTGGGGGCGTGTAGCCGAGGGTTCGCGACTGACAGCGCCAAAGGGCTGGTGCCATTCGTGGAGTTGAGGTTCGCGCACCCGCTGGACTTCTTGGCGATTGCTTCTCATGGGGACAAAGCTCCTAGCATTGGGTGACCCTAGCAACCAGGGCAGACCGTTCCATAGCAGCCGTGATTTTGCCCTGGCATCAAGTGCAGTTACACCTAACTTAGTGGCAACCAACAGGGGACGGACCCATCTATGGACAAAAATTATCGTCCGTCACAAACATTTAATTCGGGAAGTTGACCGATTCTCGATTTTGAAGCCCCCTGCGATCATCTGCGTCATCGCCGCGCTGGCCTCGGGGGACCCATTCCGGGAGATCTCAAAACTGACCCAGATTTTGCTTTGACGGCTTGGCGCTGATGGACACGATTCCCGAATGGCAGACATAAGCGATGGCGCTTGCCCCCAAGGCGACAAATCCGGCCAGCAGCCCCAGTAAGCGTTTCATTATTTTTGGCATCTAGCAGCCCCTAGGGTTCTTGGGAGATTTCAACGGCGAGCCCCCACATTCCGCTGCGCTTCCTTTGGGGTTAGCGCTACCCTTAAAGCAAAAATTACTATGGATAATTCCCGTCAGGATGACGCACCGGTCGCCACGCCAGCCATGGGCGGTGGCCTCTCCGCCGTGCGCTATTGGGCCGAAAACACCCTGGCCCCCCAGGGGGTGAAACTGTGGCAAACCCTGAATCATAAAAGTGCCTGCCTGTCTTGTGCCTGGGGCACTGGCGGGCAAAAAGGGGGCTTTCGTGATGAGACCGGAGAGCCGCTACAGCGCTGCATGAAAAGTGTGGAGGCGATCGCCGCTGAACTGCAACCCGCCATCTCCACCACCTTCAACCAAACCGCGATCACCACGCTGCAAACCCTCACCTCCCTGGAGGCCGATCGCTTGGGGCGATTGAGCTATCCGATGATTTTGCGGGCGGGGCAAACCCATTACGAACGTATCCCCTGGGAAGAGGTGTATCGCCTGAGCGCCGCCGCCTTTCGCCAACCACCGGAACGGGTGGCGTCCTACAGTTCCGGGCGATCCTCCAATGAGGCCGCCTACCTCCTGCAATTAATGATGCGGGCCTTGGGCTCTAACAACCTAGCCGACTGTTCGGACCTCTGCCATGCGCCGTCTACCGTAGGTCTCAACCAGGTCTTTGGCTCAGGCACTTCGATGGTCAGCCTAGAGAGTCTCCGCCAGGCGGACTGTGTGGTTTTAGTCGGGTCCAATGCCCCGGCCAACCATCCTCGGCTGATGAATGAGTTGATTCGGCTGCGCGATCGCGGCGGCAAGGTGATTGTGATTAATCCCGTCATCGAAGTCGGCTTGGTTAAATTTGGCTCCCCCGCCTTCCCGATCAAATCCCTGTTGCAGGGCTCAGAGATCGCCTCCCTCTACCTCCAACCCATTCCGGGGAGCGATACCGCGTTGTTTGTCGGCATTCAAAAAGCCCTCATCGACAAGGGCTGGGTCCAGTGGGACTACCTCCAGGCCCATACCGAGGGCTGGGAAACCGTGGTGGAACAGGCCCGTTCGACCCCCTGGTCCACCATTACCGAGACCTGCGGCATTTCCCAAGAAGAGCTGACCCTCACCGCAGAGGTGATTCACGCGGCCCAGGGGGTGGTGTTTGCCTGGGCCATGGGCATCACCCACCATGACAACGGCGTCGATAATGTCCATGCGATCGCCAATACGGCCCTCCTGACCGGCAATGTCGGCAAGGTGGGGGCGGGCACCATGCCGATTCGAGGGCACTCCAACGTGCAGGGGTTTGGCTCCATGGGGGTGACGGTGCGGCTCAAGCAGGAGATTCAGCAGGCGTTGGAAAAATTGCTGGGGCGATCGCTCAGTCGGGTCCCCGGCTACGATGCCCGCGCCCTGATAGAAGCGGCAGATGCCGGACAGGTGGACAGCTTAATTTGTATCGGGGGCAATCTCTACGGGGCGAATCCGGATCTGACCCAGGCCAAACGGGCCTTGGGGCAAGTGGAGACGATTATTTACCTCGCCACCAAGCCCAACCTCGGGCATTTCCATGGGTTGGCTGCCCGCAATACCCTGATCATTCCGGTGTTTAATCGGTTTGAAAATCCCCATAAAACCACCGTAGAATCGGGCAACAATTTTGTCCGGTTGAATGCCGTGGGCAAAACCCACCTCAACCCTGCCGATCTGGTCCCAGAGGTGGACTTTTTGACGGAGCTGGCCCACCGCCTGCTCGGCGCAGCCCCGATTGATTGGCGCAAGCTCCAAGACACGGCCTATGTGCGCCAACTGATTGCCGAGACCATTCCCGGCTACGAAAAGCTGGCGGAAATCGATCAAACCCAGACGGAATTCACCCTTCGCAATCGCATTCTGACCACCCCCCACTTCCCCACCCCATCCGGCAAAGCCCAGATGGGTGTGACGCCCCTACCCCGATTAACCCTGCCCAGCAAGGCAGATTTTGGGCGATCGCTCACCACCCCTGGCATTATTTTGTCCTTGATGACCGTCCGCAGCTATAGCCAGCACAATACCGTCGTCTACAAACCTGGCGATGCCTATCGAGGCATGCCCCACCGCAACTGCATTCTGATGAATCGGGCGGATGTTAAACGGGCGAACTGGAAAGCGCACCAACGGGTGACGGTGCAGGGGGATGCGGGCAAACTGGAAGCCGTCGAAATTATCTACGGCGATATTCGCGAAGGGGCGGCATTAATGTTTTACCCAGAGGTGAATGTCATTTTCAAAGCCCGCATCGACCCCCGCTGCGGCACCCCCGCCTACAAGCGAGTGCCTGTGTTTGTCTATGTTTAGCCAGAGCGGCGGTTAGTTCGGAATCAAAATCAGCTTGCCAATGTGATCGCCCTTCTCCATGGTGGTGTGGGCCTGCTGCACCTCCCCCAGCGAAAAGGTCCCCGCCACCGGCAGCCGATAGATGCCATCCGCCACCCGATCCAACACATGGGTATAGGCCGCAGTCGCCATGCCCCCGGTCACCACCTCATCCACCAACCACCCCCGTAGCGCCGCCCGCTTACGGATCAAAGGGGTAACATCTACTACATCAGGGTTGCCCAGCAGGCCATAAATCCAGAGGGTGCCCCCAGGGGCCAAAAGGCGAATTTCTTGATTGAGAAAGGTCCCCGCCGCCACCGGGTCAAAAATCACGTCAAACCCCCGACCAGCGGTGAGTGTTTTGCCCTGCCGCCACCAGGTATCGGTGTCGGTGCAGATGACATGGTCAAAGCAGGCTTCGGGCATGGCTTGCAGCCGCTCTTGCTTAGCCGGAGCGCGGGTGGTGCCTACGGCGATCGCCCCGCACTGTTTCACCACTTGGGCGGCGGCGATCGCCACACTGCTGCTCGCCGCCGGAACCAGCACCCACTGACCGGGCTGGAGATTTTGCCGCCAAGCCAAACACCCCCAAGCGGTCAAGTAGGGCAGCCACAGGGCACCCAAAAGCGCATCCTCAATTTGCGGCGGGGCCAGAATGGTGTGGTTAGCGGGCAGAACATAGTGGGATTGGTAGGTGCCTTGGCCGGGACCCGCCAGTTTGGGGCCATCTAACGTGAGGATCACCCGCTGCCCCACGGCGCGATCGATTACCGCCGCCCCCACCGTTACGATCACCCCGCCCCCTTCTAACCCTGGGGTAAACGGGGGATTGCCGGAGGTCAAGCGATACTCCCCCCGACGGGCCATCAGATCGGCATGGTTCATGCCGATGCTGGTGAGGCACACCACCACGTCCCCAGGGCCGGGATCCGGAGTCGGCAACGACACCACCTGCAATTGCTCAACCCCACCGAACCGACTGACCACCACCTGATCCATTACCCCACCAGCCATATCCCCCTCCTAAAACTTGCATCACCGTTTTCCCTAACCTGCGGGTTTTGAGCCCGTGGCCCTACTGTCGCCACTGGCAATGCCAATAGACCCCAAGGGTAGCGCCGGGAATCGCTGGCACCTGTAGCATTTGGGATCGAAATAATGTCCCCGCTGGGGGGCTACTGCCACGGTTTGGAGGGCGGCAGACAGCCGCACTTGTACGGTTTACGGCGGGGATGGGGTAGGCGCAATGCCGAAACTGAAACAAAGTCCAGGGAAGTGCGTCCGTAACTTTAACGTTCTTTTACATTCTCTTCGGTTTCGATGAAGTATCCATGAAAAAAGTTCAGGATAATCACGGAGCCTTGAAGTAAAACTCTATGCTTTTGATATACAGGGCGCATGAGGCTACTGACGCCACCCGGATCTAGGCAAGCGATGGCGCGGCAATTCAGGGGTGCAAAGTGAGATGCCATCACGACGAGCAAAATCATCACACTGGGGACGATAGGGTGATTGGTCAAGAGTTGCGACGGGAAAAAATGAATAAACCGGGGCCGGGTCGGGTCAAGTATCGCCTGAAAACCGCGCGATTTAGGTTCACCTACACCTTTGAGTCGGGCTATCACCTCACCGGCACGGTGGAGGGCGACGCTTTTCACAGTTGTCCCAATCAAGTCTTTAATCTGCGGGCGTTACATGCCACCTGCCGACAGTCCCAAAGTCAGACCCTATTGGCCTTTGACGAGGTCTACGGGCAGTTCAACTTAGATTTCCCAGGCATTCTCTTTTCCGGCATGCATGCCGCCACCGGCTCCTTTTTTAGCTTCAATTATCGCGGTCGGGAAGCCAATATTTACGATGCCAAGGCGGATCGCTGGTTGGCGATCGGGTGGACGCCCGCAAACTGGTCTGTCACCGAACTCGCAGATCAGCCTATCGCTCAACATCCCGTATCAGGACGGTTGTCTCCAGTCAACGTGCCCAGCACAGAACTTGCCTTTGCCTACGCCAGCGCCTAGCTTTATGGCCCCACATCCATCCCCCTAGCGCCCGACCTGCACCCATTGCCGTCGTCACCTTTTATCTAGACCGTGGCTGTCATGGC
>CAYGVA010000122.1:0-7458 GCA_964353225.1 uncultured Leptolyngbya sp. | reverse complement strand
GCTGTCATGGCAATGGCCGAGCACCCACACCAGGACCACTAAGGAACAGTCAATGTGGTGAAGTGATCAACGTTGTTTGAGAGATTAATTGACGCCTCTCCCCATGACAGCGCCGTGGGCCACCATGGCGTGCGCCCAATATCAACCGTCTTGTCTGCGCCGGAAAAGCCGAGTTCAGTCGATAATTGAGGCGCAGCTTAGGAATACAGCTTTGCCATGGATTTAGCTCAGCTCAATACGGATTACGGCATTGACGGACAACTACAATTCATCCCTGGCAATGGGGGTTTTCCCTTTGTCAAAATCACGAACCCGCAGGCGACAGCCTTGATTTCGGTCTATGGGGGGCAGGTGCTTTCCTTCCTACCCCAGGGTGAACCCCAGGACCTGATGTTCGTGAGCGAAAGGGCTTACTATCAAGCCGGTAAAGCCATCAAAGGCGGCGTCCCGATCTGCTGGCCCTGGTTTGGCCCCGATCCTGACGGGGCGGGGCGGCCCAGCCATGGCTTTGCGCGCAACCGGTTTTGGCAGGTACTGAAAACCGAAGCCCTAGTCAATGGCGCGACTAAAGTCAGCCTTGGGTTCAGCGACGGCGACGACACCCAAGCGCTGTGGCCCCATGCCTTTGAGCTGGTGCTAGAAATCACTGTAGGCTCTACCCTCGGCATGGCCCTGATCAGCCATAACCGCAGCGATGCCCCCTTTGAAATCACCCAAGCCCTGCACACTTACTTCACGGTAGGCGACATTACCCAAGCCACGATCGCGGGGCTAGACGGCACGACTTATATCGACAAGGTAGACGCGGGCAAACTCAAACCTCAAGTGGGTGCCATTGCGATCGCCTCAGAGGTCGATCGCATCTATACCGGCGTTCCTGGCGAATTGGTGATTCAAGATGCGGCCCTAGGTCGCAACATCCGCATTACCTCCACCGGCAACCAAACGGCGGTGGTGTGGAACCCCTGGTCAGAGATTGCGGCCAAAATGGCCGATCTCGACGATCAGGACTACCACCAGTTTCTCTGTGTTGAAACCACCAACGCTGCTGAGGACGTGGTGACCGTGCCCGCCCAAGGGGAATTTCGCTTAGCGGTTACCTATGCCATTGAGCGGGGCTAACCCATGAAAATATGGGTGGATGCGGATGCCTGTCCTAAGGTCATCAAAGAAATCTTGTTTCGAGCGGTCAAGCGGATGGGGGTGGCCATGACCTTGGTGGCCAATCAGCCCCTCACTATTCCCGCCTCTCCCCATATTGATGCCGTCCAGGTCAAGGCCGGGTTAGATGTGGCAGACAACCACATTGCCCAAAGCCTGGTTCCTGGCGATTTGGTGATTACAGCTGATATTCCCCTAGCGGCGGCGGCGGTGAATGGCGGGGCCTACGCCCTCAACCCACGGGGGGAGTTTTACGACAAAAATAATGTGCAGGCTCGGCTCGCCATGCGCAACTTCCTGACGGAATTGCGCAGTGGCGGGGTGGAGACCGGTGGCCCACCCCCCTTTAATCACCGCGATCGCGAAGCTTTTGCCAATCAGCTCGATCGGTTCCTGGCAAAACACCATCAGCCCTAAACACAAGCCGCTGGGGGGAGGGAACCTAAGCCGTCCATGGTGCGTCCCTTCGAAATAAGCAAAGCTAAATCCGTCGACCTATTGAGAACAATCGAGATTTTCAGCAATGCCGCCTTGTATCATTAAGGCTTATCTGGTTCACCTAGTGAGTAAGATTTATGGCAAGCACATCTTCGCGCTTCAAAGTCCTTAGATGTTTAGTGCTTTGTGCGGGGTTTGCTGCCAGTAGTCCGGTGAGCGTGATGGCTCAGATCGCCAACCTGGAATCCAGCGAGGCTACCGATCTTCCAGAAGCTGGGGCGCTAGACACTAACGTTTCCACTGATGGTGGCCTTGACGCTGGCAGTAGTGGTATCGAAGGGCTGGTGAAGCCCCGGACCCTGACTTTCCAGTACCTGTCTGAGGACCCCGAAGAGAAAGCCTATACGGTGATTGTTGACGATAAAGACAATCATCAGAAGAAAGCGAAAAAAGCCAAGAAAGCGAAAAAGGCCAAAAAAGCGAAAAAGGCCAAAAAAGCCAAGCAAAGCTGTGAAGTTTTTTACCAAGGCACCACCACCGTAGGCTCCGAATTTACGGTCGTGGGCAACTTCAGTTCTGAAACCCTGATTCAGATTTTTGAAGACGAGGCGGCATTTGTGGCTGGGGAATCTGCCCTACAAACCGTTGAGTACGCGACTGATGCCAGTGAGGCCACTGCGACGGGGGCACAAGTGGGCAGCCTGACCCTCACCAGCTACGAAGCGCAAGCACTCACCTTCCAATACAGCAGCACCCAGGTGACCACCAGCAGCAGCTACGCCGTGGTAACCGGCACCGTCGATGACGACGATGAAGCCTATGTCGTGGTTTCCCAATATAAAGGCGGCAAGTGCAAGGTCGGCAAAAAGGCCAAGAAAGCCAAGAAATGCAAGCAGAGTGCGGATGTCTTTATTCAGGACACCACCACCACCGGAGGCGAACTCACGGACGCCGCCGACTGCGAAACCTTGGTGCAAATTTTTGATGACAATGTCACCGCCACTTTTGTGGATGTCAGCACCAGCTACTGGGCTAGCACCTATATCTATCGGCTAGTTTCGGTGCAGGTCATTCAAGGGTTTCCTGGGGGCAGTTTCCGGCCCGATGATGCCCTGACTTACTCCCACTTTTCCGCCATTATCAGTCGGGCCTTCCGGGTCTCTGCGGTGAGGGAAGTCACCTCAATTCGCAGCCTCTCCACCAGCTACTGGGCTTATCGGGATATTCAGCAGGCCTATTCCATGGGCTTCATTGACATTGCCGATAGCTTTAACCCTGATCAGTCATTGACTAAGTTGGATGTGCTGGTGGCGATCGCCCGTGGCCTGAACTATACGGAAGTCTCATCTGGCAGCAACATTGACGATATCCTGAGCCTCTTCACTGACGCCAGCAGCATCCCGGCGCAGTACCGCCCCTACATTGCCGCCCTCGTACAGCGGGGCGTCTTGGTAAACTATCCCAATGTTTCCACCCTAAATCTCACCCAGGTGATCTCTCGGGCTGAAACCTGTGGACTGGTCTACCAAGCCTTGGCTAGCCTCGGACAAGTGGAAGGGCTTAACTCCCCCTATCTGGTTGACTAAGTTCCGACTGCATCAGACCGGTTAATTTATTCCGATTCCAAACACTAGAGCGAAGAGGTTTTGCTTCGTTCTAGTGTTTTTTAGTATTGTTCGCCGTTCCTACCATTTACGTTTAATTGCTTCGATGTCTGATCTTGCCATCCAGATCTATAAGAACACCCACTCAAATAAAGCCCCTGAAATCAAGCTGCCGATCAACTTGCCTAAGCAAGACTTGGTCAATGGCACCCTAATCAAAGCTGCCCAGGGCTTGTTTGAAACCAACGGTGTCCTACTCATTCATGAACTCTTTCAAAAAGCATTGATTGGTCAGCTTCATGCGGCATTTGTAGCACGGTATCAACCCTACTTTGAGGATAAAGACTATGCCGATGCGTTGAGGGTGGGTGACAAACGGCGCATGCTCACCCTCGACTTTCTGGCCCCCTTTAATACCCCTGACCTCTATGGCAATCCGTTCTTACTCCACCTGATGAAAGGGTTATTAGGCCCAGACTTTGTGCTCGGCAGCTTTGGAGCAGTCATATCCCTGCCCGGTGCGGATCACCAGCATATTCACCGCGATCATCCCGCCCTATTTGAAAACGAAGCGCTGTCTCTCAATTTGCCCAGCTTTGCCATTACTGCAGTCGTCCCGTTAATTGATTTAACCCTAGAAACCGGATCAACTCGATTGTGGAAAGGCAGCCATCGTACCGCCCGCTCAGAAAGCAAGGACATGAAGGATTCCTACGTGCCTTTTTTACCAACGGGATCCTGCTATCTAATGGATTACCAGCTTTTACATGGCGGAACGCCGAATGTATCGCAGCAGGTCAGACCGATTATTTATATGATTTACTACCGCTCCTGGTTCCAAGAAGCGGTGAATTATGAAAAACAATCACGAATGTCTATTACTGAGCAGGCATACCATCAAATCCCTCAGCAATATAAATTCTTATTTTCTAGGCATAATTTTGATCCCAGTCGTAATACCTCAACAGATAGCACACCCACTCAGGGGGCCGGTTCAGAAAATGCATCCCCATTGACCCCAGTAGAGCAGTCGGAACAGGGTGAGAATCAGGGGAAAATTGCCAAATTTTTGCTATCTGTCAATAGTGGCAGCATGGGTGCTGGCGCAACCGCCCTCCCCTTGGATTTAGGGCCAGAAAAAGCCCCTGAACCCGTCCCAGATCAGCCCCATTTTGAAGCGTTAACGGCAACGGAGCAAGCCAAAAAGTTGGGGGGCATTGCCAAAATAGCGCTGGCCCAATATGGCTTTAAACAAGCAACGCTCAAACTAATTTCCCACGGAGAAAACACGGTTTTCTCCGTGTCTAGCCCCGATCTACCCACACTGGAATCGGATCCTAATCTGTATTTGCCCAATCAGTTCATCCTCAGAATTCACCGTGCCCATTACCTCTCGACCCATGCCATCGCATCCGAGCTGCGCTGGTTGCAGGTGCTGCGTCAGGAGGCCAACCTGCCCATTCCAGAACCCGTCCCCACCTTGACCGGCCTCCTCTGGACGGCGGTGCAAATTCCAGAGATTGCCAGTCCCCGAGTGTGTTCGTTGACGCGATGGGTGAGGGGGCGATCGCTGGTGGATGCAGACCACGAGTCACAGTCTCAAGCGATTAAATCAGTGGGTCGCTTGATGGGACAGCTCCATGGCTACGCCGCCCAATGGTCGGTACCGGCGTCTTTTACCCGGCCCCACTGGAATTGGGAAGGCTTGTTTGGAAAAGGTGCGGGCTATAGCGATAACGGCGATCGGGTTTGGGCCTTAACCCCACAACCCTACCGCCACCTGTTTGAAACCGTAGGCGAGCAGGTCAAAACCATAATGGCCTCCCTCGGAGAAAGTCACGCACAATTTGGCCTGATTCATGGGGACTTTTGGCGAGGCAACTTGCTCATTCGAGAAGGTGACATTCGGCCCATTGACTTTGCTGACTGTGGGTTTGGTTATTGGGGCTATGACTTAGCTCGGTTTCTCAGCGATTTTTCTGGCTCCCAAAATACTTCGATGGTCTTAGACCAACTGCTCAGCGGCTATACCGACATCCGGCCCTTTCCAGCAACACAGCTCCCCCACATCAAACTGTTCATCGTGGCTCAAGAGGTAACACTAGCCCTATGGCGGATTAACCGCGCCCAAGATCACCCTTCTTTCAGATCGACTTTAACGGCAGACTTAAGGGAGACAGCAGCAGTCATTGAAGCATTTTTAGGCTAGATTAACGGGCTTATTCGGCTCGATAGTTCTAGACATGATGAAGATGCAGGGTAGTGATGCACCCAATCTCCAGATCACCCCAATCTGATTCGCTACCTTTTTAGAGCACGCATGGATGTTGTGCGCTAGATGGGAGACCAGTATAAGCTGATGAAAAAGAAGTCATCCAAGGGCCAATAAAATTGGAGCCCTTAAGGGAATTTCCCGATGGACTGACAAAATAGCCTGCAACCCCGATGCTGCATTGGGTCAGGAGACCTGACCCCGACCCTTCACGCCACCGTCTTAAGGGAGCGGTTTCCGCGCCCAATGCAGTATTGTTGTCAGTCAACCAGGGGGATTTCTGTGCCCATAGGGGAATTCTTAATCATGTGTAGACTCAAAGTGATGAGTGATGCGTAGGCTTAAGTTGTCACACGACCTCAAGCCCACATTCTAATCAGCTAGTCAGCAATAAAAAAGGAGCGATGAATTTCGGACGGTAGAAGTCGCGAGTCTGTTCAAGACCAGCGGCAGGAAGAATATCGCTTTTGCTGTCGATTTATAGCAATATCCATTTAGGCAAAGTATAGATTCCAAGCCAATGTAAGCCGACGATGGATTATGGCTATGCTTGGTTCGCGATAAATGACATCAGAGACGGGCGTAAAGGCCCCCATAAATAGTACCGCCACAAAATTCATAAGTCCCAAGCCATCCCAGCTCACAATCCCTTAAAGTCACTCCCAAAAAGTGTCTTGCCAACCCTGAATTCTTATTCATGAATAATTAAAAGCGTCAAATAGGATTTGAATTTATTACTAGCATTTGACAGTCTTAGCCTTTAAAAGACCTGTGTTCATTTAGCCGTACAAAACCCATGGGAAATGTCAATATCGTTTGCAGAGAATCTGCATTTGGGCTGGCAAAATGTGTGGAAATAATTAGTGAAGTCATTCTTCAGACTGGCCATACGGTTTCAGTATCCAGACCAGAATCTGACACTAACATCAAGAAATACTTAAAGAACCTATTCTTTTTGGCCCACAAAAAAATATTTGGCTCAAATAAATTACCCGAACATGACTTCAATATCTTCATAGAAGACATTGATCCGCTGTTGATTCCCAAAGCAAAAAAAAATTACTTCATTCCAAATCAAGAATGGTTCAGATATCGTTGGCTACCCTATCTCTTGGGATTGGATCTAGTACTTGCAAAAACAAATTTTGCGCAAAATATTTTTTCCGCAATTGGTTGCCCATCTAACTTCATTAGCTTTACAAGCGAGGATAGATTTTCGCCTAGAGTAGAAAAGAACTATGACTTGTTCTTTCACTTGGCTGGAAATAGTCCTTACAAGGGAACCGAAGCGCTTCTAAATCTCTGGGAATTACACCCTGAATGGCCAACATTAATTGTTATACAGAGCCAAAAAAGAGCGCGGATACGTTCTGCTCTCAATATTCAACATTGCATCGGTTACTTGGATGACCAACAACTGCGTCATTACCAAAATCTCTGTGGCGTACATCTATGCCTATCAGAGACAGAGGGTTTTGGCCACTATATCGCTGAATCCATGAGCTGTGAGGCGCTTGTGATAACGACTAATGCACCGCCCATGAATGAGCTGGTAACACCAGATCGTGGCGTTTTAGTGGATTACCATAAGACAAAAATCAAGTACATGAGCAAGCTATATCGATTTGAATCATTCAGCTTAGAGCGGCGTATCAATCAGGTTTTGAAAATGGATATTTTTGAGAAGAAAAAGCTAGGAAAACTGTCGAGAGAATGGTACTTATCTAATTCAGAATATTTTAGAGAAGCCTTGAAAGAATGTCTTCTATGACGTAAGCGTCCCTGGTACTACGCTGGCTGAGCGAAGTCGTTCGCGAAGCGTCTCCCAAAGGGAGAAAGCCAAAACCTATGCAAGATGTCCCCTAGCCCCGCTGGGGCGGCAAAGCCAACGACTCCGCTCAGGGGACGGTTACTCTATGACAGCCTTAATGGCTGAAGCACTGGCCATAAAGTCGTCCAAAACAAAATCATATGCCCACCATC
>CAYGVA010000121.1:0-12903 GCA_964353225.1 uncultured Leptolyngbya sp. | reverse complement strand
CGCATCAGGGGCAAGGGCGCTAGAAACCAGAACAGTCAAAGGATTGATGCCGCTGAATACTCGGGCAACCGGTGAGTCAGTGCATCGGTTTAGCCTGGAAATTTCTCATTGCAACAAAAAGCAGCCCCGTCAAAATTTGGCGGGGCTGGAGACGCAGTTAGGAGGTATCTTGAACACCAGAATATCGGCAAACATCTGAGGTTCAAGGCTATTTAACAACTTCTTAACTCTCGGCACATAAAAACATTTCGAATGGTTACATCTGGCCGGGGCACGATATTTCCAGAAGATTATCCCCTCTCAAACCCCCGATATAGTCTCAATGGCTAACCCTTAATTTCTGACTGTTAATAGTGAACAATTTATACGATCCATAGGGATTTAACCGTTCTCAGGCCATTGGCTTGTCACAGTAGAAAAATAGCCCCGCAGCACAATCACTGTTTAGTTCGCTGTGATAAGGAGGGCGCTCATGGCCATAGCCACCATTAATCCCACCACAGGTCAAACCGTTGCTCCATTCCAGTCGCTAGATGCGGTTGCGATTGATGCCCGCTTGGCCCAAGCCCAAGCAGCATATATTGATTACCGCCAAACGAGTTTTGCCCAGCGCGCCCGTTGGCTGCATGCCGTTGCCGATACGTTAGAGATCAACAGGCAGGCCTATGGGGAACTGATGACCTTAGAGATGGGTAAACCCCTGGCCAGTGCGATCGCTGAGGTCACCAAATGCGCCTGGGTCTGCCGATTTTACGCCGAAAAAGCCGAACACTTTTTGCAAGATGTACCCGCCCAAACCGACGGTAGCCAAAGCTTTGTGCGCTACCAGCCCTTGGGAATTGTGCTGGCGGTGATGCCCTGGAACTTTCCCTTCTGGCAAGTTTTCCGCTTTGCGGCCCCCACCCTCATGGCAGGGAATGTGGGGGTGCTTAAGCATGCATCCAACGTACCCCAATGCGCCCTCGCCATTGAGGCGATTTTCACCAAGGCGGGTTTCCCAGCAGGGGTGTTTCAAACCCTGTTGGTGGGGGCTAAGGCGGTGGCGGGTATTGTGGCCGACGATCGCGTCAAAGCCGCTACCCTCACCGGGAGTGAACCAGCGGGAGCAGCCTTGGCTGCGGTGGCGGGCAAACACATCAAACCCACCCTGCTAGAGCTAGGGGGCAGTGACCCCTTTATCGTGATGCCCAGTGCCGACTTAGAGCAGGCCCTCGATACGGCGGTGACCGCTCGGATGCTCAATAACGGCCAGTCTTGCATTGCCGCCAAGCGATTTATTTTGCATGAGGAAATCGCCGACGCATTCATTACCGGCCTCACCCGCCGCTTTACCGCCCTCACCGTGGGCGATCCGATGCAGCCCGACACCGATATCGGCCCCTTGGCCACCCCTGCGATTCGGGATGAGTTGGCCCAGCAGGTCCAGACCTGTCTAGATGCAGGGGCCGATGCCACCGTCGGGGGCGATTTACCGGCCCTCCAAGCTCAGCTTCCCGAGCCCTTTCGAGGGGGCAACTTCTATCCCCCCACCTTGCTGACCGATATTCCCCCTGGGACCCCCGCCGATGACGAGGAGTTTTTTGGTCCCGTGGCCCTAGTGTTCCGGGTGCCGGATCTATATACGGCCATTGCCCTAGCCAACAGCACCGCCCTCGGGCTCGGGGCTAGTGCCTGGACCCATGACGTGTACGAGCGCGATCGCTTAATTAACGACCTCGAAGCCGGGGCGGTCTTTATCAACGGCATGGTCAAGTCCGACCCACGACTGCCCTTTGGGGGGATTAAGCGATCGGGCTATGGCCGGGAACTGGGCCGCGAGGGGATTTTGGCCTTTGTAAATGCCAAAACCGTTTGGGTGCAGTAAAGGGGAGGTCAATCCTCTCAATATCAGGGCGCAAACCCATAGCCTTGCAGGCAATACCCCTGACGGAGATGGATTCGCTAGTGCGCCCCTAAATCAGCTACCGATTGGGTATGGAAGGAGACACGATGAATACTGCCGAACTGCTGGTCAAATGCCTGGAGAACGAGGGCGTTGAGTATATTTTTGGGGTTCCTGGCGAAGAAAACTTGCAGGTCTTGCAGGCTCTGAAAACCTCTTCCATTCAGTTTGTCACCACCCGCCATGAGCAGGGGGCCGCCTTTATGGCCGATGTCTATGGCCGCCTGACGGGTAAGGCGGGGGTATGCCTTTCGACCTTAGGGCCGGGGGCGACGAATTTGATGACCGGGGTGGCCGATGCCAACCTCGATCGGGCTCCCCTAGTGGCGATTACCGGCCAAGTGGGCACCGATCGCATGCACATCGAATCCCACCAATATTTAGATCTGGTGGCCATGTTTTCCCCGGTGACCAAGTGGAACGCCCAGATCGTGCGCCCCAGCATCACCCCCGAAATTGTGCGCAAGGCCTTTAAGCTCTCCCAAACCGAGAAGCCCGGTGCGGTTCATATTGACCTGCCCGAAAACATTGCCGACATGCCCGCCGAAGGCACCCCCCTGCGCCGGGATAGCCAAGATCATTCCGACGCTTCGATGCGGAGTCTACAACAGGCAGCGGTGGCCATATCCCAAGCCAGCAACCCGATGATTTTGGTGGGGAATGGGGCAATCCGGGCGCGGGCCAGTGGGGCACTGGTGACCTTTGCCACCCAACTCAACATTCCGGTTGTGAGTACGTTTATGGGCAAAGGGGTGATCCCCTATACCCATCCCCTCTCCCTGTGGACCATCGGTTTGCAACAGCGGGACTTTATTACCTGTGGTCTAGAACGGGCCGATTTATTGATTGCGGTGGGCTACGACCTGGTGGAATATTCCCCCAAGAAGTGGAACCCCCAAGGGGAGATCCCCATTGTGCACATCAACGCTACCCCGGCAGAAATTGACAGCAGCTATATTCCTCGGGTGGAGGTGGTGGGAGACATTACCGATTCTCTCCAGGGAATTTTGCAGCGGGTGCATCGCCAGGGGCTGCCGGAGCCCAACCATGGGAAGTTGCGAGATGAGATCCGAGCAGACTATGGGCGCTATGGGGATGACTTTGGTTTTCCGGTGAAACCCCAAAAGCTGATCTATGACCTGCGTCAGGTGATGGGTCCAGAGGATATTGTGATCTCCGATGTGGGGGCGCACAAAATGTGGATTGCCCGCAACTACCATTGCGATCGCCCCAACACCTGCATTATTTCCAATGGGTTTGCCTCCATGGGGATTGCGATTCCGGGGGCGATCGCCGCCAAACTGGTACACCCGGAGCGTAAGGTGGTCGCGGCCACAGGTGATGGCGGCTTCATGATGAATTGCCAAGAGCTAGAGACCGCCCTGCGCATCGGCACAGCCTTTGTAACGATCATCTTTAACGATGGCGCTTATGGCCTAATTGAGTGGAAGCAGCACAACTATTACGGCGAGTCGGCGTTCGTGCATTTCACCAACCCAGATTTCGTCAAGCTGGCGGAGAGCATGGGGCTGAAGGGCTACCGGGTGGAATCGACGGAGGATTTGGTACCAACGTTAAAAGAGGCATTGGCCCAGGATGTGCCAGCGGTGATTGATTGCCCGGTGGACTATCGGGAAAATTTATTGTTCAGCAAGCAAACCAGCGAACTGACTTGTTTGGCGTGAGGGTATAGCATTTAAGCTGGTCGTGGGCTTAAGCCAGTCGTGGGTGGGGGCTGGGCTGGGCGCTCGGCCTGGAGTTCGGCCTGGAGCTGTTTGGCTTGGGCAACGACCAAGGGGTTGGGGTCATGGTGCATCATCGGCAGCAGGTTGGCCAGCACCGTAGGGGAGGCAACGTGTAAGTAGGAGAGCACCGATTCCCTCACAAAACCCGTCGGGTGTTTGAGGCAACCGAGGGTGTGATCGGGGGTGACGCTCCAGCGCTGTTGGCGGGCCAGATGAAAGCAGCAGGCCAATGCCCAGTCGGAGAGGAAGTGTCGCAGGTCTAGCAAGGCCCGGAGGCGATCGCTGGCCCCCATGGGCTCATAGGTCACCCAGGTGCTCAGGCTTCTGATTTTGTCGATGTGACTGCGGCCATCTAACACCGTCAAAATGGCCCGTTTACTGGGAATATCTAGGGCATTGTCTAAAATTTCGAGCCCCCGAGCGCGACTAGAGGAAGACCCCTGGAGGCTCACCTGGGCCGCTTGAATGGCGCTGGGGGAGGAGATAAACCGCAGCAACATGAAGATGCGGCCGATCGTATCGGTTTGGAGATCTTGCAGGGCTTCTCTGAGCAAATGAGACTCACGGCCTGTCACGATCTCCTCAGACAGATCAATGCGGGCTGCATAGACCTGCCCCATAAAGGTCAGCTCTTGGTTGAGCAATTGCTCAATCCCATCGCGGCCCAGGCGATCCAGGGCGGCGTCAATCCCCTGGGATCGGCGCAAGCCCGTTTCCTGAAAGAGCTTCAATAGAATTCTGAGGATCGATCGGCGGGTGTCTCCCCAGGTGGTGAGCAAGTTATCAATCAGGCAATCAAGGGCTTCCCCCGTACCGATATTGCCCATGACTTGCCAAGCTTGGTTGCGAAGGATGTCGGGTTTATAAATATCCACCGCTTGAGCCTCTAGCATGGGCAGGGCGTCGTTGCCCAAGCGGGTCAGGGCCTCTCCCGCAGCCTCCCGAGTGGATTTATAACGCAGGGCTTGGAGGAGGGAAGGGTAGTGCTCAGTGGTATGGGTGGCGGCGATCGCCTCTAACATCGCCCGCCGGACCCGCAGCGACTCATCCTGTAGCAAAGCCGGAATGTAAAGGCGTAACGCCTGCATATAGTTGGCCTCCCCTAGGGCTCGGCAGCCCATCACCCGTTCCCGCTCTCGCTCGTGGGTGAGCATTTGCCGCAGGGCGCTGGTGGCCTCGGCCTTTTCCCTGGGGTTGCCCTTTCGCAGCATCAAGGAGGCCGCCGTACCGCGCACCACCGGATCCACCTCAGATTTTAAATAGGCCCGCAAATCTTCAATGTTGGGGCTTTCCTCCGTGAGCCACACGTAGCGGAGGGCTGGGGCCAAAATCTCTGGGGGCTGTTGGGTACTAATCAGGTGGCGTACTGGCTCGATATACGTCGCGTTGGGGTATTCCAACATGGCCTCTAGGCTCTGGCGGCGCAGGCGGGGGGACAGGTTAGGCAACATCGGGGCCAAAATTTCGCCCACCCCCCTGGGGTCAATGTGACAAAGCAGTTCGATACAGGAGCGTTTGTCAGCTTCTGGGCCGGGCTGTTCTAACTGGTCAATAAAGGCCCGCTTTAATACCCGCAAACTGGCATCGGAAACGCTCAACAGCCCCCTTTCGGCACTCAAGACCAAGAGGTTTAAATAGCGCGATCGCAGCAGCAGCAGCGCCCCAAACCAAATAATGGCAGCCCCCACAATCAGCACTAAAAACACCTGGCTTTGGAACGCCTTTGCCGTAAAGCCCAGGGCATTACACAGACCAATGACCCCCAAAATAATGACGCCGGTAAAGCCCATCGATAGGGGTTCGGCAATGCCCCCCACCAAGGACTGAATGCCGGTGCGGTGGCTGTCAGGAATCGGTTGGAACAAAATCGGTCGGGTGCTGGCCACCAGGGTATATCGCAGCCATTCATCAAAAAACTTGAGGATAATCAGGCCCAAAAACAGACCCGCCATACCCACTAAAGCCCCATTGCTCAGCACCAACGTGCTGAGCCCGAGCACCATAATCAGGATGGGCAAAATGGCCGTCACCGTAAATACCCCCTGGCGCTCAATCAGGCGGCTAGAGGTAAACCATTGGGTCACCAGCTCTACCAACCCCAGTAAACCACTGAAAATCCCCAGAAATCCGGCAATTTCAGTGGGTCCCAGATTGCGCTCTAGCTGCCCCAGGTACTCAAACTCGATCAGGTACATCAGAATCTGAGCCAGCACAAAAAAGGCCAGCAGCAGCACCACATAGTTACCCATAGACCCCCGCATCCGTTGGGCGGAGTGGGGGGTCTCATTATCTTCAGATTGACGCACCACCGAATCAGGAAAGGCATGGCTATAGGTATTGCTGATGTAAAACAACACCCCAGACCCCACCACCATGATCAGAAAGGACATCAATAAAACGTTATTGAGCCCCACTAGGTTCAATAAAAAGTAAACCGAGAAACCGCTTAAGACATCGGCCACCAAATTACCGCTGCTAATCAACGGGAAGGTGCGCTTGATTTCTCGAATATTAAAAAGCTGGTTGGCGGTCACCGAAACGTTGAGATCATTCAGGCCATAAATCGCCTCCATCCACAGCCGCATGACAAAAATGGTGGCGGCGGCAAAGGCCGGGATTGCCAGCCCCCAGCGAAAGCAAAAGACGGGGATGGCCATGAGTAGCGCCATCACCACAATCACCCAGCGCAGGGGCAAAAACCGCTGCATCCAGGAATAAACAAAGCTGAGGCCAAACCCGACCCCAGCGCTAAAAATATAGATTAACGGTAGGGATTTGGCCCCGTAGGTCTCTAGAAACAGGGCGGCGGAACTGACCTCCAGCCACAGGATCCCCATGGAGGTGGCGGTATAAAACGCGAACATCAGCAGGGTACGCTCTGCTTCCCGTGGGCGCAGATTAATAATCTGTAGCAGCTTTTGCTGCCAATTGCTGAGAATGGGGGAACGACCGGAGGTCATAGGGTAGATCCGCAAGGGATGGGGATTAGCACGCCCTATTGTAATCAGGATCGCCCAGGGTGACGGCGATGCTGCGATCTCACCCCTCTGAATGCCACCCTTAACAAGGGACGACGCTCAAGTTACTATTGTCCATTGTCCCGATGGGTGACGCCAACCCCCCTTACCGTGGTGGCCCGCCCACATCACCCTGAATCAGCCAGAAACACCCTGGCTAAATGGTTTTATGAAGCATACATTGTCCGTTTTGGTGGAAGACGAAGCTGGGGTGCTGACGCGCATTGCCGGGTTATTTGCCCGACGGGGCTTTAATATCGAGAGTTTGGCGGTCGGACCCGCAGAACAAGTGGGGATCTCACGGATCACGATGGTGGTGCCGGGAAGCGATACCGATATTGAACAGTTGACCAAGCAGCTTTACAAGCTGATCAATGTTCTCAAGGTGCAGGATTTGACCGAGGTGCCCTGCGTGGAGCGGGAGCTGATGTTGCTGAAGGTGAATGCCAACAGCACCACCCGATCTGAAATCATCGAGTTTGCCCAAATTTTTCGCACCCGAGTGGTGGATATCGCTGAGGATGCCCTCACCCTGGAGGTGGTGGGCGATCCGGGCAAGATGGTGGCGATCGTGCAGGTGTTGACGCGATTTGGCATTCGCGAAATTGCCCGCACCGGCAAAATTGCCCTGAGCCGGGAATCGGGGGTGAATACCGAATATTTAAAGACCCTGGAGAGTCGACTGTAAGGGCAACTCCCAACCCACACAGCACGTCCGCCGGACCCTGGTAGAAATGCCCCCAATCCGGGATGATGGGAGGATTGCCATGCACAGCGGGCGGAGTGAGCGGATCAGATGGGGGCAGCATCACATTGGATATCTCTGCCAGAGCAGCTACTCGACCTTGCCCAGCGCCATGGGGCTGAGGCCGTAGAGGTTTTTCAATCGAGCTCTGCCTCCCGACCGGTTTACTTTGAGGCGAATCGCCTGAAACAACTGGAGAGTACCCAGGTGCAGGGGACGGCTCTGCGACTGTGGCACCAGGGGAAACCGGGCATCGCCGTGGCCCATGGCCCGATTGAACCCCAGGCCCTGCTCGACAAAGCCTTAGCCATTAGCCATCTCAACGATGCTGGTGCCATTGAGTTGAACGCTGGCACTGTCCAGCGGTATCCCGATGTGGGGGAAATGGTGTCGGCCCAGCAACTAATGGATTGGGGGAACACCGCCATTAGCCAAATTCGGGCGGTGTACCCCGATACGGTGTGTGAGGCCGAGTTGGAATGCGATGTGGAAACCATCCGCATTATTAATTCCAAGGGGTTGGACTATAGCTATAGCGACACCACCCTCAGCTGTTACTTAACGGCGGATCGCATCCGGGGGGATGATTTTCTGAGTGTGGGGGATGGGCAAACCTGCCGCAATCATCTGGATCTAGACCAATTGACCCATCAAGTCCTGCAACGCTTGGCCTGGGCTGAGCAGAATGTTGCCCCCAGCAAGGGCCGCATTCCGGTATTATTCACGGCCAAGGCGGCGGACATGATTTGGGAGACGCTGCAAATTGCCTTGAGTGGCAAACAAGTGATGGAGGGATCTTCGCCCTGGAGCGATCGCCTCGGCGAGCAGGTTACGTCGCCCCAATTAACCTTTAGCCAAAATCCAGAGGCGGGTCCCTTTAGCTGTCCCTTTGATGATGAAGGCACCCCCACCCAGCCCTTGACCTTTATTGACCAGGGGGTGCTGCGGCTGTTTTATACCGATCGCACCGTCGGTCGAGAGCTGGGGGGCGGCTCGACGGGCAACGGCTTCCGCCCTGACTTGGGCAGCTCCCCCACACCGGGGTTATTCAATACCCTGATCAAGCCGGGAACCCAATCGTTGCTAGAGCTGATTGGCAGCCTAGATGAAGCGATCGTGGTGGATCAAATGCTAGGGGATGGGGCAGGGATGTCGGGGGATTTCTCAATCAATGTGGATCTGGGCTACTACGTGCGCGGCGGTGAGATTCAGGGGCGAATTAAGGACACGATGGTGTCAGGCAATGTGTATCGAGCCCTCTTGAATTTGATGGCTTTGGGCAATGATGGGGAGTGGAACGGGGGCTGCTATACGCCGTCGGTGGTGTTGGGGGGGTTATCGGTAACCGGGCGGGGATTTTAATCTCGCAAGAGCCAGAGCCCTGTGTAGGTCATGCCCGAAGCGTCAGGGCGCACCAACAAGAAATGGAGGCCGTGGCTGCCCTGCTTGCGGAGACCAAAGGTCTTTGCGGCCTGCTGCACCTCTGGGTCAGACACCGTGGCCAGCACCCAGCGCTCGACTAAGCCCGCCTCTAAAATCAGCCCGTCGGGATCGCCAACGATGTAATGGAGCGACACTGGGGGCTGGGCCTGGAGCCATTGGGCCAGGACCATGGCGCGACGCCCCCCATCAATAATCACCCCTGGAATCGGGTCAGTACTGGCCACCCCCGCCTGCAAGGGTAGCCAAGTGTCCGGCACGCTCCGCACCGGAATCGGCTCTCGGCACAGCCGCCCTTGAAAGTCTTGGGCCGAGAGGGCCGCAAACTGCCACTGCTCTCCCCAGAGGGTTTCGGGCACGGGCACCGGGGCGGGCCGATCTAGGGCCAGCAGGTCGATCGCTTCCCCCGAGAAATTGCGTTGGGAGGGGTACCAGCGCGATCGCTGGGTCAGCCATTGCTTCAGGGTGGGGGTATGGCGGGTGGCAATCACCGTGAGGTGCAGCGCCTGGGCCGCAACGGTGAGTAAAGACAGGGCCGCCGGTCGAAACACCCCCAGGAATTGGGGGTGGGCAGGGGCCTTGGTGATCGCCGTTTGTAGCTCCCCTTGGAGCCAATCCCCATTCAGATCGGCTTGGGGTACCGTCGCGCCGTAGGTAAAGTCAAAGGGGCGATCGCAGATCAGCAATTCCCACAGGGGTTTACCGTCCGGGTCTTGCAGCGGGGTGCGATGGAAATCCACTTCCCAAACGGTCATGGTGCCTTCCTCGACTTGTGACAAAAGCGATGGTCGAGGCGGGCGTTTTTGGGCAGCGGGTCATTGGTTCGCCAGTAATCGGGGATGTGGGCGACGGCGGCGTCATCTAGATTTTCGATGGGCTTCCAGCAAATGTGGCAGGTGGGGTGCTGCGCTAGCAGGGTGGCCTTAAAGGCCAGGGAATAGGTCTGGGGCTCGTCGTTGGTGAGCCCTAGCAATTTGTCTAGCCGTTGCCGCCAGGTGTCAGCGCGATATTGCAGCCGCTCGGCTTTGTCGGTAGAGCTGGTGATGTATTCGGTGAATTTGGCATCATTCACCATCACATCGAGAAATTCTTCGCGGATGCGATCGGCAATGGGCAAAATCGCCTCCCGCTCGTAGCCGCTAAAGGTATAGAGCAGGGTATCCCACAGGGCCACATTCAGGCGGCGGTTCTCCCAGTTGCCGTTGGGGTTGTAGGCACTGCCCACGTTAAACCGATGGAAGGCATTATCCCCAAATACTGCATCGGCCATCTCAATCGATTTCTCAAAGGCCGCATGCATCTCCGCCAAGTTCTCCTCGGTGAGGTTGCGGTGCTGCTCCATTTCGGTATTGAGGAACCGCTTGAAGGGGCCTTTGTAGTTGCGGTGGGTGTTACGCCACATGGCAAAGAATCGCAGGATCAGCTGGCGATCGGCCATGCGGGTGTGGGGGGCTTTTTGCCGCATGATCTTCAGCATGTGGGGGTTTTGCACCAAGCCCCGCAGCAACTCGTTGTAGTTGCCCCGATAGACGCAGTTGCGCACCTCTTGGTCGTTGAGCTTTTCGGCCCCCAGGTTCAACCGTTCAAACACCTCGAATTTCACATCGGGGTCAGAGTCTTTTTCGATGATGATCAGCCGCAGGGTGAAATTTAAGATCTCCTCCTGTAGCTCTTCGGGCAATGCGCTAAAGGATTTGCGGTTGAGGTGGGTGAGCACCTGCAAGCCCGACAGCCGAAAGCTTTGGCCATTAGGAAAGGTGCCATTCACAAAGGAGCAAATGCTGGTTAACCGCTGCTGGCCATCGACGACGGAGTAGGTGCGGCGTTGCTCTTCGGACACATAAATCACGGGGATGGGGATATCCAGCAGCAGTGACTCGATCAGACGGCTGGCTTTGCCCGTGTCCCAGACAAAGTTGCGTTGAAAATCGGGTTGCAGGTTGAGCTTGCCCCGGTTTACCCAACTCACTAGGGTTTCGACGGGGAGATCCTGTTTCTCGGTTTTGACCCGCCGCTTGTCGGGATCGACTTCGAGGGGGCTATTGTCTTCAGCCTCCTCAATCACCAGTTCGCTCACCGGCTCGTTAGCAGGGTCGGGCTCAGCGATCGCGTTCGAATTAACCATGGGGTCAGAGCACGATGGGGTACCACACTGGCTCAAGATTAGCGCATCCCCTGGGGGCAACCCATAGACCTCAGGGCGCGATCAAACTGGCTTTGGTCAAGGCGTATGCAATCTTGCCATACTGCAACCACCCCAGCACGGCTAGATGAGGCCGCAGGCGATCGCCAGCGGCATCACTCAAACCAGCCGTCTCAATCCTCTCGACCACGTTCCGCTGACTGAGCCTGAGGACTGTATTGCGAGGCATAACAGCTATTTTCGGAAGGCATCGCGGGCTGAACTCTTTATTAAACGGGCGATCGCCCATTTAAAATCCCTGCCTACTCACGACCCACCCCCTCTTAAAGCGTAAGCGTCCCTGGTACTACGCTGGCTGAGCGAAGTCGAAGCCAAAACCTATGCAAGATGTCCCCTAGCCCCGCTGGGGCGGCAAAGCCAACGACTCCGCTCAGGGGACGGTTACCTTAAAGCATTGCCGAAAAAAACCTATCGATACCGTCGAGGTGGATTGAGCCCGCATTGGGTCGGTTGCGACAACCTTAGAATAAAAGGGCCTGGTTAGGGCTAGGCACGGCAGGTAGAGGGAAATCGCCCGATGGTGTTGAAGCGTCCGATTTTAGTAGGGGGGTTGGGCTTAACCGCTAGCCTCTGGTTGTTGGGCGGGCTGCAAGATGTGGTGGATGCGGGCACCTTGACCAGCGCTGTGATGGTGGGGGCGGGGGTGTGGTGGTGGCGCAAGCGGTCGCCCCAACCGGCGCTACAGATGCCAAAATCTGCCGCGCCCCAACGGGTAGAACGGGAGATGGTGGAAGCGGCGATCGCTAACCTCCAGCCCGTCATTGACCAGCTCACCACCGAAATTAACGCCGCCCTCGATACCGCTCAGGCGTTATCCGCTTGGCAAGACCGCCTCGATGCCTTTGCCGAGCACCGCACCAATTTACGCACCGCCTTAGATCGCACCACCCTGCAATTGGCCATTGTCGGCGCAGCCCGCACTGGCAAAAACCAGCTCCAGCAGTATCTCTCCCAGACCTGGATCTCAGAGCAATCCCAGGAAATTGCTCTGACCACCCACGCCCTCACCCACGCGGCCACCCTTGGGGTCACGACCCTCACCTGCAATGACGACACCGTTCTCTATGTGGTAGATGAGGATCTGACCGAGTCGGCCCTCGGGGATTTGAACACATTAGTCGCCACTGGGCAGCGAGTGCTGCTGGTGTTGAACAAACAGGACCGTTATTTGCCCCAAGAGCGTACCGCCCTGCTGGATCAAATTCGGGCGCGGTTGCAGACCTTGCCCCAACCGGTGGCCCTGGCGGCGATCTCCGTATCCCCCCAAGCCATCAAAGTGCGCACCCATCAAGCCGATGGCGAGGTATTGGAACGGCTGGAAACCCCAGACCCAGAGGTGACATCCCTGACCCAGGTGCTGGACCAGTGGGTGACTGAATTACCCCAACTGGTGGCCCAGACCGTGATGCGCCAAACCCTAAACTTGCGCCAGGATTTGCAGACTGCCCTGAATCAATTGCGGCGCGATCGCGCCCGCCCCCTCGTCGAGCAACTGCAATGGACCGCTGCCGCCACCGCCTTTGCCAGCCCAGTTCCGTCTTTGGACCTATTGGCGACGGTGGCCATTAACGGCCAGTTGGTGATGGATCTGAGCCAGGTCTACGAGCAGCCGTTGAACCTAGAGCAGGCCAAAACCGCAGCCGGTGCCCTGGCGGAATTAGTAGTGAAGCTGGGCTTAGTCGAAGCCTCCACCCAACTCCTGACCACCGCCCTCAAAAGCCATGCCGCCACCTTTGTGGTGGGTGGGACGGTGCAAGGGCTGAGTGCGGCTTACCTCACCCACATGACCGGCGAAAGTTTAATGGCCTATT
>CAYGVA010000120.1:0-12983 GCA_964353225.1 uncultured Leptolyngbya sp. | reverse complement strand
ACACTGCTACGGTCGTGCTCGACGGGCGAACGCTATTTAAGGTGGCTGAGAGCAATCAGATTACAGCGGCAGAGCGGGCGGCTTCAATCAATTTAGAACTTGAGATCCAAGTAGAGCGCCCAGGGGATGCCCAGGGGAGGTGGCTATTCCGGGATGATGTTCCCGTCATCCTGATTGGCGATCGCTACCTCATGACCGTTACCCAGGCTGATGCCGAGTTGGCTGGTCCATCGATCAGCCCCAGTCGTTATGCCTCAGATTTAGCCGACCAAATTAATGCAGCACTCTCTACGGCTAAACAAGAGCGCAGCCAGGTGGTCTTACACCAAAGATTGATTTTGGCGTTAGCCCTATTAGGGCTGACCATTATTTTAGACAAATCGGCAGAGCTATTACGGCGACGGTGGCTCCGCCCTATGGTCACTCAGCACCACCAGACCAAATCTCCGACCGGGTTTGGCCTGATGCTGGCCCTGTTATGGGGCATGCTGCGCTGTAGTCTTTGGCTGGTGGCGCTGCACTCCATTACCAACCTATTTCCCGCAACCCGCCAATGGAGTTATTGGTTTCGGACCCAGGTTGTCAATGGCTTCTTGCAACCTAATTTACGGTTGGGAGAAAACAGCTTTTCTATTCTCAGCCTTCTGACCTTATTGGCACTCATTCTGGGCCTAGTCGTGTCTTCAGGCGGCCTGACCAATTTTTTGCGGTCTAGGGTATTGCATGTCGATGGCCTCGATCGCGGTGCCCGAGAGGGCCTTGCCATTCTGATTAAATACAGCCTGATTTTTGTGGGAACCGTTGTGCTCCTACAAATTTGGGGGTTAGATCTGAGTTCTTTAACCCTACTAGCCAGTGCCCTCGGGGTAGGCGTGGGATTAGGTTTTCAAAACATTGCGAAAGATTTTGGCAGTGGCATTGTGCTTGTCTTTGACCGTCCCATTCAAGTCGGTGATTTTGTGGAATTTGGTGAGTTCCAAGGCACGGTCGAGCGGATTGGGGCTCGGAGTACAGAAATCAAAACCCTTGATCAGGTGTCGATTTTAGTGCCCAACTCTCGTTTCCTAGAACAGGAGGTCATTAATTGGAGTCATCGCAACCCAGTTTCACGGATCCGCATACCGATTGGGGTTGCCTATGGGGCCAGCCCCACCGAGGTAAAAGAGGTGCTCCTCAATGTTAGTGACCAGCACCCTAAAATCATGTCGATGCCAGCCCCTCAGGTGTTTTTTACTGACTTTGGCGACAGCTCTCTGAATTTCGAGCTTTTAATCTGGATTGCCGAACCCCATTTGCAATGGGTGATTAAAAGCGACATTTACTTTGCCCTAGAGACAACATTGCGAGAGCGTGGCATCGAAATCCCGTTCCCTCAGCAAGATTTACATGTGCGGAGTGGGGCTCTACCCATCGAGTTCACCCCAGAGATGCAGACATTACTGAAAAAACTAGCTCAAAATCAGCCGTCATCTTGACCGACCTAGACGTTTGCTGTGCCGCCATGGATATTTAGGCATCCATGGAATTCAGGCCCACACATAGCCTGCTGGCAGGTGCTTTGGCGCGGTGAACCCCAGAAAATTAGCGCTAATGGCGTTCTATTTAAGACAAACTGACCTAGAATAACCTCCGTAAAGAGCGGATCTTCCTTTGCCCCAGAACCTTGCCAGGCAGACCAGTATGGGTGTTGGCAAACCATTTGTAAGGGGCTAACCAAGCAAGTTGCCAAAACCATTCGGGACGCTAATTTTATGGGTAAGTCATCTTCTCACCTCAATTGTCTGTTCAGGTTTAATCAAGCGGCCCGAATGGCTTTTTCAACAACAGTATTCTTGACATTGCCATGGGCGATCGCCCCCGCCTTTGCCCTGAGATCCGTTTTGGTCGAGCCTCAGTTAACGACTGCATCGGCGATAGAGGCCACAGTGTTATTGGCCCAGGCCAATGCCAATTCCGTTCTCTACTTCCGCACCGATAACTACACCGTGCATGTCTTTCGGGAAGGGGGGCAGAACCGTATGAATGTTTACAACAATGCGGCTGGTGTGGTGCAGCAAAACCGCGCCTTTGCTGAGCTGCGGCGGGAGCCAGATTTTACGGTTTTCTCTAGCAATGGTTTCCGCAATGGCTTTCCGGCTACGTACAGGGCTCTGGTGAGCACTAGCGATCGCCTCAGCCTACAAATTCTTGACTCTGCTGGCCAGATCACCGTCCAAGAAAATGCCATTGGCGATGTCTTAAACGATCTCAGCCCTGATCAACGCCCCACCAGCCAAGCTGCAACGGAGGACATTTTAGCCTTCAGCACCACCACTTACTCGGCGCGAGTGTTCCGTCGGAGTGGCCAGAGCCAGTATTTCATGAATGTCCATAACAAAGTGGCCAACCAAACTGAGCAAAATGGCGTGGTGGCGCTTCCTTCTGCACCAGTGCCGCCGAATGACCGCCAAGTCAGCTATGTCAGTAGTGGTGTCTACAACAATATTCCAGCCCAGTACTTTATGCGAATTGATGATCGCGGGCAAACCATCTTGGAGATCATCAGTGAGACGGGCCAGCGCGTTTTCCAAGAACCTGGTGTGGGGCCGGTAACCGTTAATATCCCCCCCGGTGATATCCCAGCGGGGGTGGACCGAATTGAGTATGTCAATACGGCTTATGTGGCGGCGGTGTTCGGAGAGGGCAATACCTTAAGCCAGGTACAACAGCTTTATCCAGAAGCGTTTGCAGAAAATTCGGGTCTAGGCAATTTCATTAATGCCGGTGCTTTTGCAGATCGGAACTTGGCCATGTCCAGGGTCCTAGAATTACGGGGCAGGGGCTTTAATTCCCGTTTGGTTTACCGAGACGTACGATATCGATAAAAACCATCTCACGTAATTTCAATAAATACCCCCCTCAAGGTCGTTGGGCCTTAAGGGGGGTATTTATTGTTATGAAACCAGCCCAATGTAAACTGGGCGATGCTTCTAGGCTTGTCGAGAGTAGTACTCAACCACTAGGAGCTCATTAATGTTGAGGGCGATCCATTCCCGCTCAATGATCCCGTTCACCTTAGCAACCATCTTGTCTTTGTCTAACTCTAGGTGGTTAGGCAAGTTAGCCAAGCCTGGGAACTGTAGATTGGCTTCTACTAGCTTTTTCGAAGCTTCGCGATCGCGCACCGCAATCACATCTCCAGGACGACACTGGTAGCTCGGAATCGTGACACTACGGCCATTGACCGTAATATGGCCATGATTCACCACCTGTCTTGCAGAAGGAATTGTGGGGCCAAAGCCCAAGCGGAATGCAGTATTATCCAACCGCATTTCCAATAACTGTAGGATCACCAATCCGGTGGACCCCCCAGCTCGACGCGCTTTTTTCACGTAACGTAAGAGCTGCTTTTCGTTGACGCCGTAGTTAAAGCGTAGCTTTTGCTTTTCTTCTAGGCGAATGCAATATTCAGTCTTTTTTTTCCGAGCCTGACCATGCTGTCCAGGGGGATAAGCTTTGCGAGGAGCCTTACGGGTTAGCCCCGGCAGCTCCCCTAACCGACGAACAATTCTGAGGCTGGGGCCTCGATAACGCGACATAGTATTCTCTCCGCCGAAAACAGTTCAAAGTTGGACATCGTCCTGCCAGGTTATTGATCCCTAACCAAGATGCCCCTGACAATCATCAAAGTAGGTTTTAGCTTAAAAAGCTGGCCCACGTTTAAGTTGATAGTGGCGCTCAACAGACTAAGGGCTAAGGGGCTGAGCTTACCAGCTCGACTTAACCACACCAGGCAATAACCCCTCGTGGGCCATTTGTCTTAGTTGGTTACGGCACAAGCCGAAATCCCGGTAATAGCCCCGAGGGCGACCGGTTTTCCAGCAGCGGTTACGCAAGCGAGTAGGAGAGCTGCCGCGGGGGAGTTGCTGGATTTTACGGTGAATAACCACCCGCTCTTGCTGGTTATCGGCGTTGTTAAATTCTGTGAGCAGAGCCTTACGCTTCTCTGCATATTTAGCAACTAGTTTTTCCCGTTTGCGCTCCCGCGCCACCATGCTCTTCTTAGCCATGCAATGCCTACTGCTTTCCTAATTATTTCAAAGACACAGTCTCGAATAATAACAGAAACCACCCCCTATCGTATAGGGATGGCACGAGAAAGGTTCTACATCGTTCTCAGCCTCTCCTTAGCAATAGACGATTGTTCTTAGGGTTTCCTCAGGATTTTGTCAAAGTGTCCTTAGAGAAGCGCTCCATGATGACACCATGACGATTCAATTGAAGGATTTTAAACCCATGCAGCGTTTTGCCCTGGCTACTGCCGTCTTTGCCACCTTAGGTTTAGGGGTGGTCGCCGTTGCCAGTGCCCATACCCCTGTTCAATTGGCGGCAAGCCCCAACTTTGCCGCGCTGAATATTGCCTCGCCAATTGAGGCACAACTGCCCTCTCAAACCCAAGCTGATTCAGGATTGGAGCCCGCTGCCACGCCGCTGCAGGTCGCTCAGACGACAGGGAACTTTGTCCCCGTAGCCCATGCCGCTACGGGCCGTGCCTATGTGGAAACCGTTGGCACAGAGACCTACTTGGTTTTAGATCAGGGCTTTAGTACTGACTCTGGTCCTGATCTAAAAGTCATTCTTTATGGGGGATCGGCCACCACTGATGGGGATATCCCTGACCAGATTGCAGAGGGAAGCTATGTAGAACTGGCCCCGATTCAAAGTTTTTCGGGGGAGCAGCGCTATGTTATTCCCGCCGATATCAATGTCAATGACTACTGGGCAGCCTCAATCTGGTGTCGGGCATTCAATGTCACCTTTAGCTACGCAGCTCTTTAGTGACAACGGTGGAATGCTTTGGGGGGCGGTTAGGGCTGATCCCGCAGGGCGATCGCCTGGGCTTTAATTTGCTCAGCAGTTTCTAAAAGGGTTGTCTGAGAGAGTTCTAGCTGCTCCCCCGTGCCCAACCACTTGAGTTGTACCGTGCCTTGCTCGGCCTCGCTGTCACCCAAAATCACACAGGCCGCTGCCCCACTGCGATCGGCCCGCTTAAACTGCTTGCCGAAAGCAGCACCACTCAGATCCATCTCGACGGCTAGGCCGACTTGGCGGAGCCCTTGGGCCATGCGTAACGCTGTCCGCTCTGCCGCTGCCCCACGGGAAATGATATATACGTCCATCGTTGGGGTGACCTGGGTTTGCAGTTGCTTTAACAACAATGTCAGACGTTCTAGGCCGATCGCCCAACCAATCGCTGGGGTTTCTGGCCCCCCCAGTTGACTGATCAACCCGTCATAACGACCACCGCCACACACCGTGGCCTGGGCTCCCAGGTCGGCTGACTGAATCTCAAAGGCGGTGTGGGTGTAGTAGTCAAGCCCCCGGACCAGTCGAGGGTTGAGTTGATAGGAGATATCTAAATCACTCAGACACTGTTGCACTTGTTCAAAATGTCGCTGAGAGTCTTCGCCCAGATAATCCAATAGATTGGGGGCATCTTTGACAATCGCTTGGGTTTTGGCGTCTTTACTATCCAAAATCCGCAGCGGGTTACGCGTTAGGCGATCCTGGGAGTCCTGATCTAAATCAGCTTTGTGGGGGGTCAAAAAGGCAATGAGGGCATCCCGGTATCGTTGGCGATCGCTACCATTACCCACCGAATTGACATCTAGGGTCAAAGACTTTAAACCGAGTGCTGTCAGTAGCGTGGTCGCTAGCGCAATGACTTCCGCATCGGCCCTAGGGGCACTACTGCCAATGAGCTCCACATCCAATTGATGAAATTGCCGTTGTCGCCCTGCTTGGGGCCGCTCATAGCGAAAGGCCGGTCCAATGTGCCACAGCCGTTGCACCCCACCCTGGGCCGTGAGTTTGTGCTCAATCACCGAACGGACCAACCCAGCCGTGATTTCGGGGCGCAGGGTAATGGACCTTTGACCGCGATCGGTAAAGGTATACATCTCCTTACCCACCACATCGGTGGCTTCCCCAATCCCTCGGGCAAACAGTTCCGTTTGCTCAACCATGGGGGGGCGAATTTCGCGGTAGGCAGCCCGCTGCAAAATGTCCCGAGCCGTCGCTTCTACCTGCTGCCACAGCGGGGTTTCATCGGGCAGAATGTCACGGGTGCCCCGCAATGCTTGGATGCTTGTCATACCTTTGCCGAAAGGGTCTCCCATTGGCCATAGCGATCGCCATAATAGGCCAAAACCGCCTCGATCTGGGGCTGATAAATCTCCGCAGCCGTAGCGGCATAGCGAATCCAAAGGCCTCCCACTTGGCTCTGCAAATAATCAAACTCCTTCGAAGTTTGAGGTAGAAGACCTGTCTCGACGCCGTCAATTTGTCGCAAGTGAGCCGCAACTTCTCGATAAATGACTAACGGCAGCCGTAGACTACGCAACCGATATTCCACTTTTTCTACCTTGGTAGAGGGCACGGCCACCTCAACTGCATCAACCGTAGATGAATGGGGTGGTATGCCCGAACTGGGTTCCGGGGGGGTGGGTACATCTGCCCTATCGATAACGGCCATTAGGACACCGCCTCGCTGTCAAGATTCGGTAAAGTGCAGCAATTGACATCATTGAGACAAACCTTGCCCCACTGCAATGCCCAGCGCACCAAGGCGACCCGGTTGCCGGTTGCCGTTTTGGTCAAAATATTACTGATATGGTTGTCCACAGTGCGTTTGCTAATTTCTAGCTTTTCAGAAATTTCTTGATTAGTGAGACCAGCCGTAACCAGCTCGACGATTTGCAACTCCCGGTCTGAAAGGGAGCCACTCATGGGCTTAGGGGGCGTCTCGTTGCTGGCCATGGGTACTGTCTTTAAAGCTGATGTGTGTGTATATATGCCTAGTTTACTGCTTAATTTCCTGAGGACAGTTACCCCCCAGACCTTTGCAGGCTTGATAAAGGCAGTTTCCATTCCTTTCAAAACAGAGATTGGCATTACCATACAGTCCCAACCCACTCCACCCCCTTGGCGGAGTAAAATTGTGCGCTTCAGTCAGATATGTTTGGTCTTGGGCCTGGTTTGGATTGCTACCATCACCCCGGTTTGGGCCGACCCGACCACGGTTGACTGGGTCGAACAACAACCTGCCCTCTCCACCCCGGTGGACGCTACAGATATCCCCTCAGAGCAAGTTAATCAGTTTGTAGACGCATATCTGCAAGTCGTGGCCCTGATCGATGCCCGTGACGAAGACCTCAAGCGAGCGGCCACCGAGTCCGAGTCCTTACAGATACAACAGACCACTCAAGCCGAAGCCTATGGGCTCATTGAGGCTACTGGGTTAACCCGCCAAACCTATTGGCAACTCCTGGGGCTGGCTAATAGCGATGCTGAATTTCGCGATCGCATCTTGGCCCAACTAGACGAAAAAGGCTGACACCATCATTTATCTATGGGTCTAATCCATGTGGGGCTACTGCCTGATCCTGTTGTCCTCTGCTTTTTTTTGCATCCAGAATGTTTTGGTACGGGTATTGTTTACCCCCCAACCGGTTTGGGGGCTCGGCATGATCGGTGGCTATGTGTCCCCAACCTTGAGCCATTCCTTCTTACTACTCTTTTTGCGGATGCTCTTGGCCGTTCCCCTGATGGCTATTTTCTCCGTTGGTGTTTACCCCAAAATCTGGACAGATTTACGGCAGCTGACTCACCCCAGCCAACGTCGTAACCTGCTCCATTCCTTAGGCGGTGGCGGCCTGATGTTTGCCTACCTGGCCTTTCTATACCTCTCGATTGGCCTGGTGACCACAGGGGTGGCCATGACTCTCTTTTTTACCTTCCCGATTTTTACGGCACTGTTTGCTTGGCGTTTTTTTGGCCATCGCCCCAGCCAATTTCAATGGGTCATCATCGGCCTGGTCATTTTAGGCAGCACCTTAACGATCCCGCGAACCAGTCTGTCTCTGAACTTAGGTGAAAATGTAGGTGCCCTGCTCGGCATCCTATTTGGCTTTATTGCTGGGCTTGCTTATGGGCTATACACCATCAATGCCCAGAAAAGCTTTGAGCAAATTCATCCAGTGCCTTTCACCTGGATTAGTTTTGTCACCGCCCTAATCCTCTCGGGGGGATGTCTGTGGTTGGGGGACAGACCCCCAGCCGATATCGATTGGACTCCCCTATGGATTGGTAGCCTCATTTCCGGCCTAGTCACCTTCGCAGGCCATGTTCTCTATAACTCTGGCATTCGCCTGATTGGGGCCACCACTGCGGCTATGGTCGGGACCATTAACCCAGCGTTAACCGTCCTATTGGCGTGGGTTGCCATTCAAGAAAGTCTGACGCCGTTACAAACCACAGGGGTTGTAATTGTCACCCTCAGCGTAGCTGCCCTCAGCCGCAATAAGCCCCCTCGCCCTTAGCGTGGGACCATTGACATTAGTTTATGCTTACTAAAAGGAAATTTGTATCTACCCCAGCACCCAAAGCGCCGACGGATATCGCTAATAGGGCCATCTTCATTAGCCAAGTGCTGACAGTCTATAGGGCTTGAACTGCCAAAAGTTTTGAATGCCTCAAGTTGAAGGTTAGCGATCGTTGGTCCAACACCTACTCAGCTGTGGCAACGGGAGCGTCATAGGAGACAAGGAGCCGATGCAGGCAGTGTTTACGCGAGAGGCATGGCTATCCAATCCTCGCAAAGATTTATTGGCGGGTTCAGTGGTTGCACTGGCGCTGATCCCAGAAGCGATCGCATTTTCCCTGATTGCTGGCGTTGATCCACAAGTTGGGCTTTACGCGTCCTTTTGTATCGCGATCACGATTGCCTTTGTCGGTGGACGGCCCGCCATGATTTCTGCCGCCACGGGGGCTATGGCGCTACTGATGGTGCCCCTCGTCAAAGACCACGGGTTGAGCTACCTGCTCGCAACCACAATTTTGACGGGGATCCTACAAATTATTTGGGGACGGGTAAAGCTAGGCAAGCAGATGCGATATGTGCCCCGTCCCGTCATGGTGGGTTTTGTTAATGCCCTGGCCCTGTTGATCTTTCACGCTCAAATGCCCCAGCTAGAAGAAGGAAATTGGGTCGTATATGTCCTGGTCGTCGCTGGGCTAGGAATTATTTACGGTCTGCCAAAGCTGACCAAAACATTACCATCACCGTTGATAGCGATTATTTTGCTGACCCTATTCACCGTATACGGCGGTATTCATGTGCCCACCGTAGGGGAAATGGGGAGCCTACCAAATACTTTGCCAATCTTGGCTTGGCCGCAGGTGCCGTTCAACTTTGACACCCTGCGGATTATCCTGCCCTACGCCTTAGCCTTGTCCCTTGTCGGGCTACTGGAATCCTTTTTGACGGCCAATGTACTGGATGATTTAACTGACACAAATAGCAACAAGAATCAGGAAGCGGTTGGCCAAGGAATTGCCAACATTGTGGCGGGGTGTTTTGGGGGCATGGCGGGTTGCGCCATGATTGGTCAGTCCGTCATCAACGTCACCTCTGGTGGGCGGACCCGTCTCTCCACCCTGAGTGCTGGGGTCTTTTTGTTTGTATTAATCCTGGCCCTAGGGGATTGGGTGGCTCAGATTCCCATGGCGGCGTTGGTCGCCGTGATGATCATGGTCTCGATCAGTACCTTTAGCTGGGCTTCTCTGCGCAACATTCGCAATGTCCCTAAAAGCGAAACGGCAGTCATGGTGACGACGGTGATCATGACGCTCCTAACCGATAACCTTGCGATCGGGGTGATTATTGGCGTGGCCCTAAGTGCCATTTTCTTTAGCCGGAAAATTGCCCAGCTGGTAGAGGTTAAATCTGAGTGGGACTCGGAGAGCGGCGCTCACCTCTACATCGTCAGCGGCCAGCTCTTTTTTGTTGCGGTAGAAACCTTCATCAATGGCTTTGATTTTCACGACAAGGGCGATCACGTCATCATCGACCTATCTGATGCACATCTCTGGGACCAGTCGGCAGTGGATGCCGTAGATAAAGTGATGCTGCGGTTTCGGAAACGCGGCGTCACCGTTGAGCTCATTGGCCTTAATGATGCTAGTGCCACCCTTCTGGATCGATTAGCCATTCACCATAAATCTGATAGTGCGCTTGAAGGCATGGCGTTGCATTAGCGCTGAGCGATCTTTAGCACCTCTGCTCTTTGGGGAAAGTGCTCAAGCTAACGAAAATTCATTGACACTTTCCTAAAGGGCTCGGTACGATAGGAGCTTGTGAAAACATTAAGGCACTCGCCAAAAGCCAGACCTTTGACCCTCAAATGCCCACTATCCAACAGCTAGTCCGGACTGAACGCCACAAACTGCAGGAAAAAACGAAGTCTCCTGCCCTCAAGAGCTGTCCCCAGCGACGTGGGGTTTGTACCCGTGTGTACACCACCACACCCAAGAAGCCTAACTCCGCCCTGCGTAAGGTTGCGCGGGTTCGTCTCACCTCTGGCTTCGAGGTTACGGCATACATTCCCGGCATTGGGCATAATCTGCAGGAACATTCGGTTGTGATGATTCGAGGTGGCCGGGTCAAAGACCTGCCTGGTGTGCGCTATCACATTATTCGCGGCACTTTAGATACCTCTGGCGTTAAAGACCGTAAACAGGGGCGATCTAAATACGGTGCCAAGCGTCCTAAAGAATAAGCAGGGACACGTGCTCCCCAGGCTTACTTGACTCGGTCGCAATGCATTCAAATTGTTTTGGTTTCTTAGGATGATTTTTCGTCCTGGATCTTTGTCATCCCCACCTACTAGAGAATACTTAGAGGGTTTCCATGTCTCGTCGTACCGCCGCACAAAAGCGTCCTGTTCCGTCTGATTCGGTTTATAACAGCCGTTTGGTTAGCATGATGATTCGCCGAATCATGCTGGATGGCAAAAAATCCGTGGCGACACATATTGTCTATGACGCATTCAAAATCGTTGAGGAGCGCACCAGTGGCGACCCCCTTGAACTGTTTGAACAGGCGGTGCGAAATGTTACGCCTTTAGTAGAAGTTAAAGCTCGTCGTGTTGGGGGGGCCACATATCAGGTGCCCATGGAAGTGCGCCAAGATCGGGGTACTGCCCTAGCGCTACGGTGGCTAACCCAATACTCCCGTAGCCGAGGAGGCAAGACCATGGCCATGAAGCTGGCCAATGAGCTGATGGATGCCGCCAATGAAACCGGCAGTGCCGTCCGCAAGCGTGAAGAAACCCATCGGATGGCCGAGGCCAATAAAGCGTTTGCCCACTATCGCTACTAAGTTCTTGAGGGTTCGCCTAACCCGTATTTTTCAACATCGCCCCTCATGGGTTGGAGCGATGTACGTCAGAAATATCTGGCTGACAGCCGTCTTAAGGAGGTCGCTGTGGCACGCTCTACCTCAATAGAACACGTCAGAAATATTGGCATCGCTGCCCATATTGACGCGGGTAAAACCACTACCACGGAACGAATTCTGTACTATTCCGGGGTGGTCCATAAAATTGGTGAGGTCCATGAGGGAACCGCTGTAACCGACTGGATGGATCAGGAGCGGGAGCGGGGCATTACCATTACCGCAGCCGCCATCAGCACCCAGTGGCGTGGGCATCAAATCAATATTATTGACACTCCAGGCCACGTGGATTTCACCATTGAGGTGGAGCGCTCCATGCGGGTATTAGATGGGGTGATTGCGGTGTTTTCTGCCGTTGAAGGGGTGCAGCCGCAGTCTGAAACAGTCTGGCGTCAAGCCGATCGCTATCATGTTCCACGTTTTGCCTTTGTCAATAAGATGGACCGCACTGGGTCTAACTTTTTGAAGGTGTATGGGCAGATTCGCGATCGCCTCCGAACCAATGCCGTTCCCATCCAGATTCCCATCGGCGCTGAAGCTGATTTTCGGGGTGTGGTTGACCTCGTTAGGATGCGTGCTCGCATTTATAAAGATGATCTCGGTGTGGATATAGAGGAGGTCGAGATCCCCGATGAGGTCCGAGAAACGGTTGAAGAATATCGCGCCAAGCTAATCGAAGCCGTCGCTGAAACAGATGACGCCCTGACGGAAAAATACCTGGAGGGCGAAGCGTTTACCGAATCAGAGTTGGTTGGCGCGATCCGTAAAGGGGTGCTTGAGCGCACGATGGTGCCGATGCTCTGTGGTTCTGCCTTTAAAAACAAAGGGGTACAACTCCTCCTGGATGCAGTAGTGGATTATTTGCCTGCACCCATTGATGTCCCACCCATTCAAGGGATATTGCCTGATGGGACTGAGGCAACCCGCCACGCCAGTGATGAAGAGCCCTTTTCGGCCCTAGCCTTCAAAATTATGGCTGATCCCTACGGTCGCCTTACATTTGTGCGGGTCTACTCTGGGGTCCTGACTAAGGGCAGCTATATCTATAACGCCACTAAAGACAAAAAAGAGCGCGTTTCTCGCCTGATTATTCTGAAGGCAGATGAGCGTATTGAGGTGGAAGAAATGCGGGCGGGTGACCTAGGTGCTGTCTTAGGATTGAAAGACACCTTTACCGGAGACACCATATGCTCCCTTGAGGAACCGATTGTCCTGGAATCCCTCTATATTCCAGAGCCGGTGATCTCAGTAGCCGTGGAGCCCAAAACTACACAAGATATGGAGAAGCTGTCTAAGGCACTCCAATCACTTTCCGAGGAGGATCCCACCTTTCGTGTTGGCATCGATCCGGAGACCAATCAGACCGTCATTGCGGGCATGGGGGAACTTCACCTAGACATCCTGGTAGATCGGATGCTGCGTGAGTTTAAAGTGAGTGCCAATATTGGCACACCCCAGGTAGCTTACCGAGAAACCATTCGCAAACCGTCTAGGGTGGAAGGCAAATTTGTACGGCAAAGTGGCGGCAAGGGCCAATACGGCCATGTCGTCATTGAGGTGGAGCCCGGTGAACCTGGCTCTGGTGTGGAATTTATTTCTAAGATTGTAGGCGGGACAATCCCAAAGGAGTACATTGCTCCTGCGGAGTTAGGCATGAAAGAAGCCTGTGAATCTGGTATCCTAGCTGGGTATCCCGTAATCGATCTCA
>CAYGVA010000119.1:0-13017 GCA_964353225.1 uncultured Leptolyngbya sp. | reverse complement strand
GGAAGAGGCTGATATTCCAATTCGGGCTCATGCGGTTGAGGAATTTCATTAAGGCCCCCGGACATTCAGGAAACTCAAACCGATAGAGTAGCTCATTGTGGGCGAGGGGCGATCGCCCCCCTACCATGTGGCGCAGGTGCATTTTGGTGAGTTCATCGTCGGTCAGGTCAACGGCCTGGAAGCCATTGTCTTTAAAGGTGGTGGCCATGTGGGTGGCATCAGCCCGGTCTTTGACCCGTAAGCCCACAAAAATTTGGGCCTCCCGCTGATCGGCAATGCGGTAGTTAAACTCAGTGATGCTACGTTTGCCGATGCAGTCGCAAAACAGTCGCAAACTGCCCGGTCGCTCCGGGATTTTGACCGCAAAAATGGCTTCCCGCCGCTCCCCCATTTCGGCCCGCTCGGCCACAAACCGCAGCCGGTCAAAGTTCATGTTGGCCCCGCAGGCGATCGCCATCAGGGTTTGGCCCTGGACCTGCTCCCGCTCCACATAGGCTTTTAGACCAGCGATCGCCAAGGCCCCCGCCGGTTCCAGAATCGAGCGGGTGTCCTCAAACACATCCTTGATGGCGGCGCAGGTGTCGTCGGTATTCACCAGGATGATTTCATCGACGTACGCTTGGCAAAGCCGGAACGTCTCTTCCCCCACCTCCTTCACCGCCACCCCATCGGCAAAAAGACCCACTTGGGTCAATCCCACCTTCCGCCCCACCTTCAGCGATTGGTACATGCCATCGGAGTCCACCGGTTCCACGCCAACAATGCGGATGCTAGGGCGCAATCGCTTCACATAGGCGGCAATGCCGCTAATGAGGCCGCCGCCGCCGATCGCCACAAAAATAGCGTCAATGGGGGCCTGGTGCTGCCGCAATATTTCCATGGCGATAGTGCCCTGGCCCGCAATCACGTCGGGGTCATCGAAGGGGTGAATTAGGGTCAACCCCTTCTCCGCCGCTAATTGCTGGGCATGGCCATAGGCGTCATCATAGGTATCTCCATGGAGGACAACAATGCCCCCTCGGGCTTTTACCGCATTGATTTTGACCTCGGGAGTAGTCGTGGGCATCACGATAATGGCGGTGGTGCCCAGGTGCTTAGCCCCCAACGCCACCCCCTGGGCGTGGTTGCCAGCGGAGGCCGCCACCACCCCCAGGGCCAGTACCTCAGCGGGGAGTTGCACCATTTTGTTGTAGGCTCCCCGCAGCTTGAAGGAAAATACCGACTGCATATCTTCCCGCTTCAAAAAGACCTGGTTTTGCAATCGCTCCGAAAGGCGGGGGGCAAGTTCCAGGGGGGTTTCCTGGGCCACATCGTACACACGGGCATTTAAAATTCGTTCCAGGTAATCGGGCTGCATACAGTTACAGGGCCATGGGCCGGGGTTTGGCAGGGGTATCTCTCTACCTTACGTCCTTGCCTGATGTCCGTTTCATGTCCGTTTCATGTCCATTTAGTGTCCTTAAAGGGGGGGCAGGAGCTGAGAGCAGAAACTTTTCAGGGGTATGAGAAAATAAATGGCTTGTGAGCTTATTTAGGTAATCGCGATGGGTCGGGCAAATCGAGTGGTTTTGGCATATTCCGGTGGGGTCGATACCAGCGTCTGCATCCCTTATATGAAGAATGAATTTGGGGTGAGTGAAGTCATCACCCTGGCTGCCGACCTCGGCCAAGGAGAAGATCTGGAGACCATTCGCACTAAAGCCCTCACCGCCGGTGCCACGGAATCCTTGGTGGTCAAAGCCACCGACGAATTGGTCGCTAACTATGCGATTCCCGCTATTCAGGCCAATGCGTTGTATGAAAATCGTTACCCCCTCTCTACGGCCCTGGCGCGCCCCCTCATTGCCAAACTGTTGGTGGATGCCGCCAATGAATATGGCGCGGATGCGGTGGCCCACGGCTGCACTGGTAAGGGCAACGACCAGGTGCGGTTTGATGTGTCGATTACTGCTCTCAACCCCAATCTGAAGGTATTGGCCCCCGCTCGGGAATGGGGAATGAGCCGCCAAGAGGCGATCGCCTATGGCGAAAAATATGGTCTGACGTTTGCCGTCAAAAAGTCTTCCCCCTACAGCATTGACTTCAACGTGTTGGGTCGCAGCATTGAGGCGGGGCCGTTAGAAAACCCTTGGAATGAAGCCCTAGAAGAAGTCTTTGCCATGACGCGGGCGATCGCCGACACCCCGGATGAGCCTGAATATGTGGAAATTGGCTTTACCGCTGGGGTACCCACCCACTTGAATGGGGAGGCGATCTCGACCCTCACCCTGCTCGAAACCCTCAACACCCTAGCGGGCAACCATGGCGTTGGGCGGGTTGACATGATTGAAAATCGCCTAGTGGGCATCAAGTCTCGGGAGATTTACGAAGCGCCCGCACTGCTCGTGTTGATCGCGGCCCACCGGGATCTCGAAAGCCTCACCCTTACCGCCGATGTCACTCAGTACAAGCGCGGCGTGGAAGACACCTACAGCCGCCTAGTCTACAACGGTCTCTGGTATAGCCCCTTGAAAGCGGCGCTAGATGGCTTTATCCACCAAACCCAAGCCAGGGTGAGCGGCACCGTCCGCGTTAAGCTCCATAAGGGCAATGCTCAGATCGTTGGTCGCCAGTCCGATACCGCTCTTTATAGTGAGGCCCTAGCCACCTACGGTCGTGAGGATCAATTTGATCACCAGTCGGCGGAGGGCTTTATCTATGTGTGGGGACTGCCCACTCGGATTTGGTCGGAGCAGTTACGCCAGGGCTAAACCCTAGGGGGGGAGCATCAGGGGCAAAAGGGGGCTAGAAATCGAAATGGCCAGCGCTATATTTCGCCCTTGGGTGCTGGCTTGACTAAACCCCGGCAAGCTGGCGTAAAATTGTAGATTGTGTCGTCAAAATAGTCCGGAGAATCCCATGCCCCGTAAATGTGACCTAACGGGTAAGCAGGCGAATAACGCCTTTGCCGTTTCCCACTCCCATCGCCGCACCAAGAAGGTGCAAGAGGCCAACCTCCAGAGCAAGCGCGTTTGGTGGCCCCAGGGCAAGCGCTTTGTGAAGCTACGCCTCTCTACTAAAGCGATCAAAACCCTTGAAAAAAAGGGCATCGAAGTCATGGCTCGGGAAGCGGGCATTAGTTTAGCCAATTACTAAGATGGGCTGACGGGGCCTCCTATTCCCATGCAAATCTATCGTCTAGATGCCCTCTGGGATAACTATATTTTCCTGCTCCACGACCCTGGGTCCCAAACCGCTGCGGTGGTAGACCCAGCGGAGCCGGAGCCGGTGATAGATCAGTTGCGGGTGTTGGGGGCGAGACTCACTGCTATTTTCAATACCCACCACCATGGGGACCATGTGGGGGCCAATCAACGGCTCATGGCGCAGTATCCAGGCTTGGTGGTATATGGGGGAGAGGGCGATCGCGGCCGGATCCCAGGGCAGCGGGTTTACCTCTCCGGTGGAGATAGGGTGAGCTTTGGGGGACGCACCGCCGAGGTGTTATTTGTCCCCGGCCACACCCGCGCCCACATCGCCTATTATTTCCCGCCAGTGGAATCTGACCCCTGGGGGGAATTGTTTTGTGGAGACACCTTATTTTCTGGGGGCTGTGGCCGCCTCTTTGAAGGGACACCCGCCCAGATGGTCAATTCCCTGGCTCAGCTCAGGGCGTTACCCGACCAAACCCGAGTCTGGTGCGCCCACGAGTACACCCTCAGCAATCTCAAATTTGCCCGCACTGTCGATGGTGACAACCCGGTCCTGATTGAGCGCTTGGCTGAGGTCGAAACGGCCCGCCAGCAGCAACACGCCACCATTCCAGCCCTGTTGGGCCTCGAAAAACAGACTAACCCCTTTCTCAGATGGGACCAACCGGCCCTACAAGCCACTGCCCACAGTACTGATCCCATCCAAACCTTCGCGACGATTCGGGAGATGAAGGATCGGTTCTGACCGTAAATCGATCGGCAATTATTATTTGACGCCAACAAATCGCTCCTGGGCCGTGGTGCGCAGCCGGTGCAGATCCTCGCGCCGACTAATCGATAGGGGCACAGTCGCCTTCACCTCTTCCACAATTAATTCGGTACTGACGGGGCATTGTTCATGGATAGCCCGGTAGAGCGCCGTAATCACCACCTGCTCAATTTCGGCCCCACTAAAGCCGTCGGTGACCTGTACTAAATCGGCCAGATTAAACCGTTGGGGATCCTGTTTTCGCCGCCTCAGGTGGATTTGAATAATGGCGGCCCGTTCCAGTTCGTTGGGAAGATCTACAAAGAAGATCTCGTCGAAGCGGCCCTTGCGGAGCAGCTCGGGGGGGATGCGGGACAGGTCATTGGCGGTGGCCACCACAAAAACTTCTTCTGACTTTTCCTGAAGCCAGGTCAAAAAGGAACCAAACAGGCGGCGACTTAGGCCACCGTCACTATCGCTTTCGGACTGGCCAAAGCTCTTTTCGATTTCATCAATCCACAGTACTGCCGGGGCCATGGTCTCCGCGAGGGTCACCGCTCGCCGAAAGTTTTTCTCCGATTCTCCGACATATTTGTCATAGAGCCGCCCAGCATCCAGCTTGAGTAATGGCATTTTCCATTCGCGGGCGATGGTCTTGGCCGCCAGAGATTTGCCACAGCCCTGGATGCCCACAATCAAAATGCCCCGTGGGGGGGGGAGATTCAAGGCCCGCGCCTGGGAGCCGAACCCGACACGGGCACGGGTGAGCCAGTTTTTGAGCCCTTCAAAGCCCCCAAGTTGGGCAGGGTTCATCTCGGCGGGGACATAGTCGAGCAGGCCATCCTCATGGAGCACTTGGACCTTGCGCTGCAGCACCCGCTTGACATCATCGTCGGAGAGTTTGCTGTCGTGGAGGGCGGCATAGGCAATGACTTTGCGGGCTTGTTGCAGGGTCATGCCCCGCATGGCTTGCACCAGGGCGTTGATGCCGTCCGGTTGAATTTCGATTTTGATCTTGCCCCGCAGCGATCGCACCACTTCTGAAATCGTCTGATATAGCTCTTCGGGCTGGGGTAACTTGAGGTCAAAATAAACCACCTCTTGGGCGATGGCGGGGGGGAGGGTGGTGCTATGGCCGGTAATCACCAGGGTGGAGCGACTCTGGGAAAACTGCTGCACCACCTCTCGCATCTGCCGCGCGACCACCGCATCGTCTAAGTGCTCGGCAAAGTCTTTGAGCCAGTAGATCGCCGGGTAGGCCATGGTTTCGATATGGCGGAGCATATCGATGGGCTCGGCGGTTTTGCCAATCGCTTGGGGGGTTTGTTTTTCTTGGGGGGCGTATTCGTTGGTCCAGCGGTTAGTGGCGCTGCCTTGGGCACGGGTCAACCCTTGGGCCACGCTCCATTCAAATACGGCGAGTTGCAAATCTTTGATGGCAGCGTTGATCAGCGATCGCACCCGTTCCTCTTCGACCGTCTCAATCACCACCACCCCATGGAAGGACATGACTAGGGTCTGAAAGTGGCTGACACTGCTAGGAAAGGACATGGTAGGCCTGAGGGTAGCGATGGTTTTAGAATGCCCGCCTCTGCTTGGGGGTTTAGGGGCACAAGCAAAAGTGGGATAAAAACAAAAAAAAGGGATGACCGGAGTCACCCCTGCTACTGAGCTAAACTTTTGGCCGCTGAATGAATGGATAGTCATTGGCCTCAGGAACCATATTGAGTGATCTGGGACCGATTGGATCGTGTTCACCCAAAGCTTCACTAAGCCTTTAAAAACAGACGGGTCCAGATAAAGACACCGTAGATTTACGCCCTTAGCAGCTTAGCCACGGCTGATTAGGAGGCCATGACTGCAGGCTGCAACGCCGCTGATAAGGCCCCTTGATCTAGGGCGTGACCGATGATCACCAACCGGGTCTGGCGGATATCGCCCGCTTGCCAGGGGCGATCGTAAAAGGTTTCGAACCGATGCCCTACCCCTTGCAGCACCAATCGCATTGGCTTGTTGACCACATCCACAAATCCTTTGATCCGATAAATCTCGTGCTCCTTGACCAGTCGCCCTAGACGACGGACCAAGGCTTGGGGATCGATGGTGCTGTCTAAAACCAAGGAAATGGAGCTGATATTGTCATCATGGTCATGGTCCGCTTCGTGGTTGTGGTGGCTGGGGCGCTGGTCTAAATCGTCTTCGACGGCAGCGTTGAAGCCCAGTAGGACTTGGGAATCAATCTGACCGCGATCGCAGGGCACCACCTTTACCCCCTCAGGGAGATGGCCTTTCAGCCATTGGTCCACCTGCCCTTGGGCAAGGGTGCCAAGGGCATCTAGCTTGGTCAGCAGCACCATGTCGGCACAGTTGAGCTGATCTTCAAACAATTCCTCGATCGGAGTTTCATGGTCGAGGCTGTCATCCGCTTGCCGCTGCGCCTCTAATGCCGCCAAGTCCCCCACCAGTTGTCCACTGGCGAGGGCGGCAGCATCTACCACCGTCACCACCCCATCAACCGTGGCCTGGGTGCGGATTTCGGGCCAGCGAAAGGCTTGCACCAGGGGCTTCGGCAAGGCCAGCCCCGAGGTCTCGATCACAATGGCATCCAGGGTCTCCCGACGCTGAAGCAAGATTTCCATGGTGGGCAAGAATTCTTCCTGCACCGTGCAGCAGAGGCAACCATTGGTCAGCTCTACGATGTTGCTAGGGGCCGAATTGCGATCGGCTGGGTTAGAGGTGGCGTCTTCTTCATCACACACCTGGCAGGCTCTCAATAGGTCGCCATCAATGCCCACCTCCCCAAACTCATTCACCAAGACGGCAATGCGTCGCCCTTGATTGTTTTGCAGCAGATGGCGAATCAATGTCGTTTTACCAGCGCCGAGGAAGCCGGTGATGACCGTTACTGGAATTTTATGCATGACTAACCCACCCCCAAGGAGGACAGGAGCGCCACCCCGATGCCAAGGAGGGTGAAGCCCGCAAAACGGAGCGGTAAACGTGGGGATCGCTCCCCCCGATAGACCTGCTGGACGAGGCCACAAACCCCGCTCGCGATCACGAGTTGAACCATGCTAACCCCCAGCACATAAGCCAATAGGGGCGTCATTTCTGCGCCGATGATCGCTTCTCCATAGGCGTAGCCATGGCAGAGACCCGCCAGAACGCCTAGGCCCGCTAGGGGCAAAACCTGAAGGTTTTGCCCTAGGGCCAGCAGTAGCCCAACGATCACCACCGATGCCGCAATCATCGTCTCTGGTGCCGGGAGAGCCCACCCCAGCAGGTGGATGCCGGTACCCAGTCCAGTGGCGGCAACAAAGGCCACGGGTAGGAGCCAGCCTTGGGCTTTGGCCACGGCCAGCAAGCCGATGGCAATCACAAACATCAAGTGGTCAAACCCAATCACCGGGTGACCCAGGCCAGACAAAAACCCCTCCAGGGCCGTAGCAGGGGTTTGGCCGCCCAGGGGATGGTGGGCCAGGGCTGGGGTGGCCCATAACCCGAAACCAGCACAAGCCAAGGGGGCGATCGCTAGGGATTGCCAACCAAAACTGAGGGAGCGGTTTTTGAGAAACCGTTCACCTTGTAACCATTGATCTCGCATCTGTACCTCGCAGAATGGTCTGAGAATGCAGCGATCTTGGTGGGCATTCTGACTTGCGGGTGGCTGTGGGGGCAGGGATAGTTCCTGACGCCCAGCCCAGCGGGCTTTAGCACGACCCGATCACAGCTGCGGGACAGTGGCGGATTTGCACCGCACTTTCCCCTGTTTTGCCCGTAGAGATGACAAAACATCCAAGGGCTGATGCCCGCTGGACCCAATTCGCCCGCTCAGCATAGCATCCGTCGGGAGCGGCCATGTTTAGCCCATAGATTTAGGCGGTATCAACTGAAATATCGGTTAGATCAGCGCTGAGCTGGAACGCAGACATGGATGACTCACAATCCAGACGCACTTGACGATGCTGACCACCCAGGTGCGTCCAGCAAGTTTCGGGGCCGATAGGGGGGTGTCACGGTTTGATCTTGGTAGCGGGCTTCGACGCTGGGGTGCAGGGCCTCTGTTTTTAGATCAATGGGGCGATCGCCAGTCCCAGCCAGTTGGTAGAACCAAGGCATTGCGCTGGAAAAGTAGGTGGTGTAAACCAGGGTCAGGTTGTCTGCTAGCCACTGGGTATCGAACGCTAGACCCAGGCCAAACTGGGCAATCTCATCGATCATCCATTGCAGGGCCGCGTCGGAGAGGCCGGTAAGATCTGCCGTGCCACCGCCCACACAGCCGTGGGTGCCGGGGAACCAAACTTCCTTGATTTGGGTGTTGGCATTCTCGCTGGGTTTCATGTGGGTGACGTCAAAGGGTTTGCGACGCTCATCAATGGCCATGGCGTGGAGGGCATGCTGAATTTTGCGGTTGACCTGATCGTCGTGGAAACGATATTTGCGGTTGAAGGTGTCGTTGATGGGGATAGCGGGCCAGAGTTGAGGAATGCCGAGGGCACCGACGGTATCCCAGCAGCCGAGCAGGGTGATGTCAATTTGTCGGCTGCCATATTGCTGGCGAAAGTGAGTTGCTTTATCTTTGCTCGGTGCGTTTTCCCCGCCTCGGGCGCGGTATAGCTCATAGGCGATGGAGATTTGGGGGATGTGCTGATGGGGTAGCAGGCCGGAGCAGTAAATCATCCCGGCCAGACTGCGGACGGTGTAGGCCCCCCGACTAAAGCCAAACAGGTAGATTTCGTCGCCATCGGTGTAGTTAAGGCACAGAAAGCGATAGGCGTCCTGGATGTTTTCATCGATGCCCCAGCCGAAAGCCCCGCCCATGACTTTATCCACCACAAAGCGACTGGTGCCAAGGCCTTCGTCGTAGTAGAGGATTTGGGGGGTGCCGTCAGCGGCGGCGGGTTGGCAGGCTTGGCTGAATTTGACGACATTGGTGGGGCAGGCCATCCCGAGGGAGTTCCAAGTGCCGTCGCAGCAAACGATCAGTCGTTTGACCATTGGAGGTGGATTGAGAAGATGGTTTAGAGATACCACAGGAAAGGGCAGAAGGTTGCGCGTTCAGGGACCGGAGCAACGGTTGCCTTCATAAGGGTGTGAGGGACGAGGAATATGAGCTGGCGTCGTCAAAGTATAGAGGCACTTCAGGCGGAACTTGATCAGCTGGTGCTGCGCATCGAGCCCCGCCTGCCGACAATTGAGGACTACGGGCTACCGGTGGATCGCCAAGCCGCCCTACGGGAAGTGGAGCAGCTCCTTGCCGGTGCGTTGAACCCGAACGAATACGTCGATGAGGCGAACCTGCTCTATCTCAAAGCCCGCTTTTTGACCGAGTTAGGGCTGCGGCAACGGGCCAAATATGCTTTATGGAATACGGAGGCGCTGCGGGCCTTTTTTGATTCAAAGGATCAGGCGCTTTGGTTAGAGGTGCGCTGGCAGCGAATCAAAATCCTGGGGGAGCAGCGACGGTGGCTGGCCTTTGAGCGGGCCTTGTCGGAGCTGATCGGTTGGATTCGCCCCTCTCGCTGCGAAGACTACAGTCGCGACCTCAGCGCTGCGCGTTACGCTCGTGGGCTGTGCTATCAGCTCAGGGGGCTTACCTGTGATGTTCCAGAAACAATGGGGATCTTGCTTGCAGCCGGTTTGAGGGATCTGGAGCAGGTGACGGGACCAGAGCATGTGAGCAAGGCGATCGTCCCTTGGGATCGCTCTGTGGCTATTACGGTAGCTAGAGATAGCATCAGCCAATGGCAGCAAGACCCTGGAAATGCTAAGGCGATCGCGCCAAATTGGATGCCCAATACCATGGGTCTACTGCGGTTTAGTGATTGGCCCCAGGACCAGCAAGCGATCTTTCTGAGTGGTGCCAACCGCACTGCTCGGGGACGATTCTTTGCAGAGCCGTGGCCCTACGGCATTCTCTTTGTGTTGGTCTTATTTCTGGGCTTATCTTTTGCCTTTGCGCTGGGCTTTGGAGGTCTCTTCACGGGTCCATTTATTATTTTGCGGATTCTGGCCTATGTCCCAGCGGTCTTTATGGTCGTGAATGCGGTCAGAATCGGGCGCGATCTTTGGACGTACCGACAGCAGAAAAAAGTAGGTGCCATTGTCTACGGCTTTTTGATCGATGCAGAGAGATTGGCGGTTCGCACCATTGAGGCGTTCTCTGATGAAACCTATTTTTGGGGAGAGAACAGCGTGCTGCTGCCCATCGAACAGATTCAAGGGTCGTTAATTAGTCGCAAGGCCACCTACCCGTCGGCGGGCCGGATGAAGCATGTCGATGTGCTCGTAATTCGCTACCGGGATGAATGGGACCAATTGCAACGGGTGACGATTCCAGACCGATTCAATCTGCCCGTCAGAAAGATCGACGATTTACTGCAAGTCTTGAAGCATGATCTGGTTGGAACCTGGGAAAACTCTGGCGACAAGAAAATCCAGTTTGATCAAGACACGGGTACTGTCACGGACTACGGCAAGGTGTTTCACTTCCGTTGGCGAGAGATTGAGGGCGGTGCGATCTCGGTTACGGCCTTACCAGACAGTACGGATGGGTTTGAGAGTGGCATCTACCATTTTGAGCTGAAGGCAAAGGGCAGCTCGTTGGAGCTGGCGTTTTTGGAGGGGTTTGGCGGCAGATATTTGAAGGACTTTAAACGAACCGGCAAACATGGAAAGACGGGGATGAAGTCGGCTCGGGTTGCGATGCGGCTGGCTGCGAGTGAGCCTTTGCCTGAGTTGGGGCCTTAGCGGATTACTTGGCATAAAAACTTGCTCCAAAAAGCATCTCTTATGGATTTCGCTTGATTTTGCGCAGTATAGTTGCAGATATGCCAACTTATTCAACTAATTTCCATCGCCAAACACAATCTGCCTATGCTCATTGAATTCCGAGTTGAGAATCATCGATCCTTGCTCGAAGAACAGGCACTGACACTTGAATGCTCACGACTTGGTGATTCATCTGATACACGTCCCAGGCAAATTGAAGGGCATTCAGTATCGATCTTGCCAGTCTCTGCTCTCTATGGTGCAAATGCAAGCGGCAAAAGCAATGTTCTGAGTGCATTGGATTTCATGAGAGAATCTGTCATCGACTCCCATCGACGCTGGGAACCTGATAGTGGAGTGCCTAGAAAACCTTTCGCCTGGGCTGATGGATTAGATATGCCATCTACCTTTGAGGTAACTTTTGTCCAGCACGGAACCAAATATCAATATGGCTTTTCGGCCAATGATGAACTCATTGAAGAAGAATGGCTTTTTGCTTGGCCAAATAACCGCAAACAGACTTGGCTAGAAAGAGATAAGAATCAATATCGTTTTGGAGACAACTTAAAGGGGCCAAACAAATCCATTCAGGAAGTGACACGCCCAAATGCATTGTTTTTGTCGGCAGCTGCGCAAAATAATCACAAACAGCTTTCACGTGTTTTTTCCTGGTTCAGAAATGTGATTTATATAAGTGAAAGTGGAAAGTCTAATCGTACTTATAGTTTTCGATATTCACTGCGAAACTTCTTTTCAAATGTTTCTCAGATTTCACTTTTTGGAGAATCTGGATTTGATGGTTCTGATGATAATGATTTCACATCTAGACTGGTTGAGCTTCTGCAGTCGGCTGATACGGGTGTGGTCAATATCAAAGCTGTAGAAGACGAGCGTCCCGTTAGGGGACGTTTTCGCCCTCGTCACTCAAATCGAATAATGCTCCAGCATCAACGTGGCGATGATTCTGCTTGGCTAGATTTAGAGGATGAATCTGAAGGTACTAAGACTCTTTTTAGAATAGCCCCTTCGCTTTTTCACGTATTGGATCATGGTTCAGTACTTATCGTTGATGAATTGGAATCGAGCCTGCACCCTTTACTGGCTCTTACAATTCTGCGTTTGTTCAATAGCCCAGAAATAAATCCCCGACATGCACAGCTTCTATTCACGACGCACGATACAAATCTTCTGGGTACAACGTTGGGCGAACCTCCTCTCCGTCGCGATCAAGTCTGGTTCACAGAAAAAGACGTCACTGGAAAATCATGTCTTTATCCACTGACTGATTTCAAACCTAGGCAGACCGAGAATTTAGAACGGGGGTATTTACAAGGTCGCTATGGAGCGATTCCATTCTTGGGTGATATTCGATGGATGCAATATGGCCAAGCGGAATAGAGATAGAAGGCCTGCTCGGCGCACACCGTACAAAACTTCAAAGCCCGTTATCCTTGTTGTTACAGAGGGGAAGCTCACTGAACCTAATTACATTAAGACGTTCGCCAATTATCACAAAAACCCGCGCGTAAAAGTTTTACTTTATGGAGGGGTTGGTGTTCCTAAGACGATCGCTGAATATGCAAGGAAACTTAAATCTGAAAAAGAAAAAGAGGCAAAAGCACAGAAAGATGACAATATAAAATTTGATGAAGTTTGGTGTGTCTTTGATATTGATCAGCACCCTAGCATTCCAGAGGCGCTTCAGATTGCACACTCCAATGGCCTCTTTCTTGCCATTTCAAATCCATGTTTTGAACTTTGGCTGTGGTTGCATTTCGCTCCTCAGCCTGGGTTGCAAGATCGTCACAAATTGCAATCAATGCTTCAGGAGCATATACCGGGCTATAGCAAAGACGTTGATTTTGCGAATATCTCGCACGGTTACAAGAGCGCAGTTTTGCGTGCAGAAAAATTGGAAAATGAAGCCCGAGAGGATGGCGAGGACGGGCGCAATCCGACAACTGGCGTATGGCGTCTTACAGAAAGTATTCTTGGCCAAGATGATAGCCAGTAGACTTGCCTAGAACCTCGAAATATTTGTCGGGCAAGAAGAAAACGAAACCGCCACTCGTAAATCTACCAAGGTGATGTTCACAACAACCCCTCTTGAGTAGTTCAAGTAGACACTAATTCGCTTCCGACAGCAAAAAACCTCCGTTTCCGCTTAGTCTGCCGGAGGCAAGATTGCCGTTAACTCCAAACAGCAATTAGGAAACGCTAACGGTGCCACTGCATTAGGTTCCGTCAGGATGAGATGACGGGTATAGCCCGTGGGGGTTGGGTCACGGAAAATGTGGAGCTGACGAT
>CAYGVA010000118.1:0-13053 GCA_964353225.1 uncultured Leptolyngbya sp. | reverse complement strand
TCGCCAAACACCTCATCCCCAGGCTGAAACTGGGTCACGGCTTTGCCCACCGCTTTCACCCGTCCGGCGATGTCGTTGCCCAGGATCGGGTATTTGGGCTTGAGTAGCCCGCCGAAGATCAAGCGAATCAAGAACGGGGTGCCGCGCATCAGATGCCATACCCCGGCATGAACGGAGGTGGCATGCACCCGGACAAGCACTTCATTTTCTTTTGCCACGGGTTGCTCGACCGTTTGCAGACTCAACACGTCGGGAGAGCCGTATTCGGACTGGGCGATCGCGTTCATCTGAGCGCGCATCTGACTGACATTCTGACTAGGCATGAGGGGCGTAGTGGTCATGGCGAATCCTGAAAGGGGGAATTGACTCAAGCGCAAGTCAACGTTTTTACTGGATTGACTTACACTGTAAGTTTAGCTTACGGCGTAAGCTTGTCAAGATAGATGGTCACCCAAAATCCCTTCCCAGGAGGGGATTTAGTCAGTGAAAAGGATCAGATGGTAAAGATGAGTTCCCCAGACCCCGCCCCCAAAGTGCCGTTGAGTCGAGAACGGGTGCTGAAAACGGCAATCCAATTGACCGATAAAGAGGGGATTGCAGCGCTCTCGATGCGAAAGCTGGCCCAGGGGCTCGGAGTCAAAGCAATGTCGCTCTACAACCATGTGGCCAACAAAAACGACCTGCTGGATGGCATGGTTGACATCGTCGCTAGTGAAATTGAGGTACCGAGCCCGGAGGTCGATTGGCAGACGGCCATGCGTAAGCGGGCGATTTCAGCCCATGCAGTGCTCTTGCGTCACCCTTGGGCAACGATGGAACTGGTCTCGCGGGTGAATGTGGGGCCAGCGATGTTGCGTTATGTGGATGCCACCCTAGGCTGCCTGCGGGCAGCGGGCTTTTCCTTCGAGATGGCCGATCATGCTTGGAATGCGATCGACAGCCACATCTATGGATTCACGCTGCAAGCGCTAAATTTTCCGTTTGAGGCAACGGAGTATGCCGATGTCGCGGAGCGTTATGTGTCTATGATTCCGGCGGATCAATACCCCCATCTCAACGGGCTCACCCACCATGTGATGGCGGGAAACTATGACGGCATCCATGACTTTGAGTTTGGGCTGGAACTCATCCTGAAGGGGCTGGATCAGCTGCGGGACTAGGCTGGATGGCGTCTAAATACAAGGCGATGCAGCGTCCAGAGTGATTGAAATTTTCTAACTATTCAGTAATTTCCCGCAGATGGTGTGATGAACATACAGTAGTGCTTTGTCCCAGACAGATGAGTGATGCCCCAACGGATGAGATATCGCTGGTTCGTAGATCGCCCGCGCAATGTGTCGCGTCGAGAGTATGACCAATACCAACTGCGTTTATTCGGCGCGGCGGGACTGGGTGCCCTAACGTTTGGGTTGCTGTTCGGCAGTATTAGCGGATTCACGCTTTCGACCTCCCGCGACCTGGCGGAAATGGACGGAATGACCGTTGAGGAAGCCCTAACCTATGACGGGGGCTCGCAGGATCTCGTCAAAATCGAGGGCTTTTTGCTGGCGGAAACGCCAGCTACGATGCCAGATGATGATGCACAGCCAGTGATTCGAGGCCGATTGCAACTGATTGCCCGTGAGTCCGGCAGTGGCTCAGGGGATGAATCAGATGCAGGTGATGAGAATTCTGAGGAGGGTGCGGCGGCAGAAACCACGGACTCAGCAGCGGTGCTCCAGCCCATAACGCTGCTGGACTGGGAAGAGACCGCAACGCCAGTCTTTTTATCGGATGGCGATCGCCAAATTCCCCTGGCCTTTGATGTGACTGCATTGCCGCTACCGGATGATGCAGGCGACGTAGAGCCCGAATATGTGCGCGAGGGTGACTCAGCCCGAACCAGTTACGCCGTCGCGGTGAAATATGGTCAGGAGGTTCTGCCCCTGCCGCCAGACTATATCGACCAACGGATCAGCATCATTGTGGATGTGGAACGGGCGGTGCTGCCCCAAGGGGCGAGTGCTGTCATTGTCGCTGGCCTAGACGTCACGCCTACAGGTAATCAATTGGTGGATCCGTTGGGCGATCGCTTGCAGATCAGTTTAGGCACTGAAGCGGAAATTCGGGAGCAGGGTCAGCAAGCGCGAGTCATGTTTTTCATCTTGGCGATCCCCGCTGGGATTGCGAGTTGGTTGTTAGGGCGTTCAGCGCTGGCCATGCGCCGAGAGTTTGTTCAACGTTCAAACGAATAGGGGGATTTTGGGGCGATCGCTAAAAGGCAAGGGTCAAATATATATTCAGCGCCAGATTCGCTGAATAGCACCTGGGCGAGCAAAGTCGATGCCACACACAATGTTCATGGGCAGATGTAGATTCTGTGAAGCGGGCTCAAATCTGGCTTAAATCTCTAGGATTGGTCAATACTAGATAAATCCCAATCTTGGCTGGGCAAGTATCTGAGTGGCGGTTTGTGACCGTTTCGATAGCATCCATATCTATCCTTATTAAGTCCTCCCTACCCATGACTAATCTGAATATTGCGCCCCTTTCAGCGGTTCGTATCTTTAGATTTTCTTACCACCATGAGCTCCATGAAGCTGCCTTCTATGACGATCAAGTCTTGAAGTTAGTGGGTCGGTTTGCCTCCGATGAGCGCCATGAGGCGATCGCCTTTGCCCATCAACTCAGTCAAAGCCACTACACCCTTTTGACGGCAAATGCCAACCTCTATAAGATTTGGGTCGATCGAAACTGCCAAACGCCCTGTTACAACACAGCTTTACAATTTCGCTCGGCTTAGGACTGAGGAAGATTCGACCTTTGGGGAATGGACGCAATTCAGTACAATTCCTATGGTGAGCGAACATCCATAGTGAGGATTGCCCGTGGTAGATGACGGACGCGATCGCCCGCTTGACCATTTGGGGCAAGGGATTGCGTTTCCCCTGGGGGTGACGGTTCAGGGGGGGCTGAAGCTCAGCGCTACCGAACGCAATCTAGAAGACAGCATTCGCATCATTTTGGGCACTAGCTTGGGGGAACGTATCTATCGCCCTGACTTTGGTTGCCGTTTGTCTGAATTGGTCTTTGCCCCCCTCAACACTCAGACCCTTCTACTGATTCGCCTCTATGTAGAGGAAGCACTGATCAAGTGGGAACCTCGAATTACGGTGCTCGAAGTTCGTGCCGATCCAGATCCGGTGCGGGGTCGAGCCGATATTGAAATTCATTATCGCCCTAAGGCCAGTCACGACAGCCGCAGTCTGGTATATCCTTTCTACTTGCTGCCCCCTAGTGAGGCGTTGTAGCGATGGATGTCTCGTTTCTACCCAATTTACCGAAGTCTGACCTAGACGATCGCACCTTCCAGGAACTGGTGGAAGAGTGCATTTTACGTATTCCGCGCTATTGTCCCGAGTGGACCAACTACAACCCCTCCGATCCGGGGATCACCCTGGTTGAACTGTTTGCCTGGTTGACCGACCAGATGTTGTTGCGGTTTAACCAGGTTCCTCGGCGCAACTATGTCACCTTTTTAGAGATGCTGGGGATTCGGTTGCAGGCCCCGGTCCCGGCCCAAACCGAAGTCACGTTTTATCTGTCTGCCTCCCTATCGACCCCCTACACCATCCTGGCTGACACCGAAATCGCCACGGAGCGGACCGAGGTAGATGAAGCGGTCGTGTTCAGTACAGATCAAGGGCTCACCCTAGGTATTCCGGTTATTCGCAACTTCTTGACCGCTAACACCGCTGGGGCTCAACCCCAGGACTTGCGCGATCGCTTTGCCAACCTTTGGACCCAAGAAGCCAATGGTGAATGGCGGGGGCGTGAGCAGCCCGTTTTTCAAGAACAACCCGAAACCGATAACTGCTTTTACTTAGTCTTTGAACCCGATGCCGCCCTAGATGGGACGGTCATTGCCCTCTCTCTCCAAGGGGAACCTGCGGGCTCAACGGGCATTAACCCCGATCATCCCCCTCGCCGCTGGGAAGCATGGGACGGCAGCGCTTGGCAGCCGATTTTGCGGAAAGAAGAAGATGACGGCACCCGAGGCTTTAGCTTCGAAGATCCTGAGCAGCCCAACGAGGGGTCCGGGGTCCGGGAAGCTGATGTAATCCTGCACATGCCGTTGCAGTGGCCAGCAACCTATTTCAGCACCTATCAAGGCCGTTGGCTGCGCTGCGTTTATATCCAGCCTGAGGGCAATCAAGAGGGCTATCGCCGCTCACCGTTTTTGTCTGGTTTGGCAGCCCGCACCATTGGGGGGACCACCACAGCCAGTCAATGTACGGTAATTCGGGATGAGTTGTTGGGGGAAAGCGATGGCACCCCAGGCCAAACGTTCCAGCTTCAGGCCAGCACGATTTTGCCCCGTAGAGAAGGGGAACAGCTTCTGATCATTCCACCCGTGGGATTGCCCCAGGTGTGGCAGGAGGTGGATGACTTTGCGGACTCTGGTCCTGAGGATCTGCACTATGTGGTGGATTCCATGACCGGGCAGATTCAGTTTGGTCCCCTGATTCGGGAGGCGGCCCAGCTTCGCGAAACCACCCGCTTGCGGCAGCGACAGCAAATGGGGGGACCGGCGATTGAGTCCTCTGAAACGGCAGCGCTTGAGTCCCAACAGCGGCAGTATGGCAAAATTCCCGCGCGGGGCTCGATACTGCGGATGCAGGCTTATCGCACTGGCGGTGGCCAGCGTGGGAATGTGCAGGCTACCTCTATTTCAGTCTTGAAGTCGGCGGTGCCCTATGTCAATTCGGTGGTCAACCATGTTGCGGCCATCTCCGGGGCCGATGGTGAAACCCTAGATGAGGCGGTCATTCGGGTGCCGAGGATGCTGCGCACCCGCGATCGCGCAGTTACCCCCGAAGATTTTGAAACCCTGACCCTACAGGCCAGCCGGGGGGTGGCTCGAGCCCATTGCCCTAAGGATCCGGTCTATCAACCCGATGCAGGCACCGTTGTAGTACGGGTCGTTCCATCGGTCAATACGCGCCCCTTAGACACCGGCGAAGGCTTACATCCCCGCCTATTTGAATTGGGTGATTCCCTCCGACAGGACGTTTTGAGCTTTCTAGACGAACGTCGCCTCTTAGGCATTCAAGTGCAATTGCAGGAGCCCGACTATGTGGGGGTGGGGGTGCAGGCAGAAGTTGGAGTAGAGCCAGCCTATGCCAACCCCCAGGCTCAGCAAGCCTTGGTAGAGACCTTGCAAATCCAGCTGTATCGATTTTTGAATCCGATTACCGGGGGCCTAGAGGGCAAGGGCTGGCCCTTTGGGGCACCGGTTTACAAGTCGGATTTGATTGCCCTGTTTCAGCAGACCCCTGGGGTCCGCTACCTGGGGGCCGTGCTGGTGTTTGAGCTGCGCCGCCAAGATCGAAGTTGGGTGCGCACCTTAGCCCCCAACGATACGGTCTACCCAGGCCCCGTTGGGTTGGTGTGCTCCTGGAGCGATCGCTTTTTGCGATCGGGGCACACCATCAGCATCGTTAGTTAAGGGGTTGTCATGCTATCCATGACCCTGACACCGATGCAATTGCCCATTGCAGCCCCTACGCCTCCCAGCTTTCAAGGTACAGCCCTTGATATGCCCCTGGAGGGCATGCCCCAGGGTTGCTGTTTGCGGCTCTCCCCTGGGGAGCCCAGCGAACTCGTGGTGCAGGTGCATAATGACCGCGACCAAACCCTTGCAGTGCGTCTGCGGGTGGGTGGCAACGTTCCCCAGGCTTGGTGTCGGATCGGTTTAGAGGGCAATGCTTTGCCCCCTGACCGGCAGATGGACGCCGTCGTTTACTTCGAGATTCCGTCCGATTATTTTGAACAGCGGCCCCTAAAGCCGGGAGAGTCCCTGCAGCTCGATTACGAGGGCAAGGTGATGCTGGAGGGGCTAGACCCTGAATCAGGTCGGGTGATCTGGCAGTCCTCAGCCCCATTTATTCTGATGGTGCGTCCCCATAGCCTGTATCCCAACTTTTTGCCGGACATCTATAAGGAGGTGGATTTTATTGGTCGGTTGCTGGTGATCTTTGAGCAGACCTTTGAGCCTGCGGTCCAAGCGATGGATGCCCTCTGGGCTCATCTAGATCCCCTCACGGCCCCAGTCACCCTGCTACCGTTCTTGGCCCACTGGGTCGGTTGGGAAGGGTTGCCCCAATGGCCCTTACCCCAGCAACGTCGCTTGATTCGTCAGGCCATGGAAATCTACCAGTTTCGGGGCACCCGACGGGGGTTACGTCTATATCTGCATCTCTACACGGGCTTGCCCCTGGATGATGCCGATACCCCTAATGGCGATCGCCATATCGTCATTGAGGAATTGTTCACGCGGGGATTTGTGCTGGGGGGAGCTGCGTTAGGAGCCGATGCCGTGTTGGGGGGCGGACGTCCCTATCACTTCCAAGTGCGGCTGCGTCCACCGGCCCATCATTCTATTGATGAAGCTTTAGTGCGAACCATCATCGAACAGGAGAAACCGGCGTTTTGCACCTATAACCTATTGGTTGAGCCTCGCTAAAGCCAGTTTATTCCTGGCCTGTCCATTCCTGGGGTCCTTTTGAGCGTTTGCTGCTATGCCTGATACCCATTCCTTTCCCTCCCCTGTACCGTTCACTCGCTTGCAGATCAGCGATGGCTTGTTAATGACGGCGGACCTCTGGACCCAGGCCCATGAGTATCATCGCCAGCGACAAAATTTTTACTACCAAGCCCTATTCCAACCGGGCATTATCTGGGGATTAGGGGTGGTGGTCAGTCCGGCCCCAGCCACCGTTGACGCCCGCTACCGTGATCAACGGTGGGTTGAGGTGCAGCCCGGCGTTGCGATCGATCGCGACGGCAACCCGATCATGGTGCCGAATGCCGAATCATTTCACCTCCAGTCTGAACCCGCCCTTGGCACGGTTGAGACAGTGGTTTTAGTGTTGCGCTATTCTGACCCCACAGAGCGCAGTGGGGGGGGCAGTCCCTCGGGGGGGCAACCGGAAACCTTTTCCCTAGTCGAAACAACCATCCCAGAACCAGAGGATATCGAACTCTGTCGCATCCGCATTCAGGGGGGTAAAGGAGCGATATCGCCCCCCGAAGACGTGTTATTGCCCGGTCTTAATCAGGTCGATTTGCGGTATCGGCCCCAGGCCCAAAGCACCCCACAAGCCCAAGTTCAGACGGCCTATGTGCCCCCTCCTCGTGACGAGGCAGCCCAGGCACTCGCCCAAGGGTTGATGGATCTAGGCGGGAGTTTGGCGGGTCTTTACCCCAAGCTGGCAGCGGCTCCCCCAACGCCCTTAGGGACGGCCACAGCATTGACAGCGGCGGCGACCGAGGCCGTGGACTGGGATTGGGTTTACTTACCCGCTGCGATGGTCGGTCAGTTGTCCCCAGATGATCTCGGCCTGCTCAGCCATCACCTACACCAGGGGGGAACGTTGGTGGTGGCCTTTGACCTAGAACCCACCCCCTTAATGGACCTATATCCCCTCGGTCACGAACTGCAAGCGGCCCTAGCCTCCGCACAGCAGGAGGACCTGCCAGCGTCTCTGCAAACTTCTTTGGCCCAAGAATACCAAGCGGTGCAAGGCAACATTGCCCAACAAGTAACCTTGGCATTCCAGCCCTTGAGCACCCTGGCGGCCACCTTGGGCTATCCCACTCAGGGGATGGGGACGGTTGATGCCATGCACCCCCTGCGCCGTCATCCTTTTTTGTTTTCGGGTTGGCCCGTGATTGATGGCTACCCGCTCCAGGTCAGGGCCTGGGGCGGGTTAGTAGGGGTCTTGGGTCCCCTGGCAGCGGCTTGGACAGTCGATAGTGGCTTGGCGCGATCGCGCGAAACCCTGCGCACCGCCCAAGAATTCGGCATTAACTTGCTGCATTACGCCCAGCATCGCCGTCACCTCAGTCGTTTGCAAGGGTCTAAACCCAGCGCCGGTGCCAGCCCTGACACTGGCACCGATAGCCTCCAAAACCGCCTTCCTGGGGAGTGACCGAAACGATGCTGACTGAATCCTTAACCACAACCCTCTCGACCGAGGTCCTGAACTATCACCCAGAAGGTCCTCCGGCCAGCTTTGAGGTCACCGTTCACAACACCAGCGCCACCTTTGCCAGCTTTCAGCTAGAGCTGTCTGCCGCCGGAGCAGATGCCCAGGCAGCCCCCACCTGGTATCGGGTTGCACCGGAGGTCTCCTCTAAAATTCCTGCTGGGGCACGCACCCGCTTTCAGGTGGATCTCTTGGCCATTCCCCCGGTGCCGAGTGGCTTCACGGGCACCATGAACCTGAACGTACGGGTCTTTTCCCTAGAACTGCGCAATGAAGATCGGCGGGTGCTGCGCTTAGTGATTGAAGGCAGCAGCCGCCTCCCCCCCCGGTTGGTGATGCCCAATCGCAGCTTTCAGACCTATCCCAGCAGCACGTTAGAGATTCCCCTCCAGGTTCAAAACCTGAACCGCCAAGCGGTGGATGTAACCTTAACCCTCCAGGGATTGCCCTTCGCTTGGTTGCCCGATGGCGTCGAGAAGCATATCCATCTCCAGGCGGGCAAAGAAATTGACGTTCAGTTTATCTGTCAGTTGCCCCAGCCCGCCATGGCTCCCAAGGGCAGCTACAACATTCTGATCGAGGCGACCCAGCCCCAGACCATGGCTGTGCAGACCGAGGCAACCCTGACGGTCTTACCCCAGGGCCATGTGGTGCTTAATTGCGATCGGCTCCAGGCCACCTTGCCCCCAGAGCCAAAACTGTGGCGAAATCCCACGGTGGCGATCGCCACCTACGATTTGCAGATCAGCAATCAAAGTAATGGTGGCCAACAGACTCAAGCAGCGGCCATCTACGAAAACCGCCGGGATCAACAGCAGCTAGAAGCCCTAGCCGCAACGCCGGAATCCTTAGATGCCGCGACTGATCAGGTCGCACCATTGCCACCAGAAGCGTTACCCCCGGCATCTGCATCCCCAGACGCTGAGGCCCTGGATGCAGCGCTCCCCAACTGGCAACCTCGATTAGAGATCTCACCCTCTGAAAGCACCCTGGAACCGGGGAGCCTCGGGGCATTTACCCTGACGGTCTGTCGGCAGTTGCCCTGGTTAGGATGGCCGCGACGGCGGCGCATTGAGGTGCAGGGGGCAGTGGGTGATCCCACCATAGAATTTCGCCAAGCCCAACAGACCTTAGAGCTAGAAGTCTTTCCGGTGATTCCCTTTTGGCTGCAAATTTTTAGCAGCGTAACGGGATTGTTTTTGGTGCTGCTGCTGTGGTGGCTCTATGCCAACCAGGGGCATCGAGGCACGATCAATAGTTTAAGTTTTAGCGGCCAAGGGGAGGAATTGCTCAGCGCTTCTGATGATCAGAGTTTGCGGCGATGGCGCGTTGACCCCCGTGAAATTACAGGTCGCCGCCAGCTCATCCGCACCGACAAGGCGGTGCGGGTGGCGAAATATCGCCCCGTCGATAACAGTCAGCTCTGGGTCGGGTTTGAAAATGGCGATATCAAGGGTTGGGATCGGCTCCTCGATCGCGAATACACCCTTTCATTTAATCGAGACGATCGCATTTTTGATTTGGTCTTGCCCAACCAAGGGCAGCTCCTAATCAGTGGCCATGGCAGCGGTCAAGTTTTAGCTTGGGATATTTCCCCTGGCCAGGTTCCGCTGGCTCAGTCGGAACCCCTAAACGGTATTGATTTAGGCTTTGCCATTCAGTCTATGTCCCTCGTCGGAAAGGCCCAGAGTCATTTGGTGGTGGCCGGTCGATTCAATCGGCTGGTACTTCTCAACCGTAATGGTGGCACCCCTCCCCAGGGTGTGAGCAATTACCCCAGTGGAGATGGCAATCAATACATTCTGGATATTGCAACGGCGACGAATAAGCCTAATTTGCTGGTAGCAGCGGATAATCAGGGTCGCATGAGTTTGTGGGATGTGAGCAATTGCCTTCCTACCGTTGAGTCCAATGGAGAGACGACTGGTGACGGATTACTCACAGAGCAACCCTGTGAACTGATTGACGATTGGTTGACAGGCCATGGGGGCTTACCGGTGCGCAGTGTGGCCCTGAGTGATGATGGTTGCTATCTGACTAGTGGTGGCGACGATGGTCGGGTCATGTTGTGGCCCCTCACCAGCAAAGGGCGTCGTCGTTCCGATGCCCAGGAAGGCCAGCGACTCCGGGAGTTTCGTCGACCGGTAACGGCGGTTGATGTATTGCAGACTCCGAAACGGTTATTGGTGGCCTATGGTCTCGAAAACGGTACCGTTAAGGTGCGATCTCGACCGATTCGCGCCAGTCGTCTGGCCCCTGGGGAATGCAGTATTAGCTCCCCCTAGGATGCTGTTTCAGCCCGTTGGCCCGTATTCAACCGCGTGTAATTGCCCGCTATGACCGAAACCCCAGCGACTCGCCGGGAGCTCTCCCGTCCTAATCCCGCCAGCCCAGACAGCATGGCGGCATTGCTGGATCTGCCCGATCGGCAGCGGCTACTGGTGATTTGGATGTTACGCCAGGGAACGGTCGACTTCAGAGCCATTGTGGCGGAGGTCGGGGAGCCCGATCTACAGGTGCGATCGCTACTCGCTGAGCTGATTCAGCAGGGGTTGGTCGCCGCCGTGGGCAAAGATGCCTACCACGCCTATTCCCCGAGTCGCCGCCAGCAGCCCTTGGCCGACTCCCTACTGCAAAATCTGACCCCCAGTAAGCCCCTCGCAGTAATTTTGAGCTCCGCCGGTAGCGACTTGGTCACGGCGGGCAACCCCTTTGAGCTGGGGGTCACCGTCAGCAATCGGGGCAATCAAAGTGCCATTATCCATGTCTACATCAATGACATGTCCCCCTACCTGCGGCCCTGGTGCCCAGAGAGCCAAGCTTCCCTAGCCCTAGCCCCTAGCCAAAGTGGGGAGGTGGTCCTCACCTTTAATGTGCCAGAAACCGCAATGCCGGGGACCTTTAACTATCTGGTGGTGGTGGAATCGCCCGATCATTACCCCGAGCTGCCCCCGATTCAATATCCCCAGCAACTGCAGGTTTTACCGCAGTTGCAAGATCGCACCCAAGCCGCCGATCCGACCTTCGCCATTACCCCCTCAAGCCAGTCCCAGACCCCCCTAGAGGTGGCTCCGGGGGGGCAGTTACAATTCCAGATTCAGGTCTTTAACCGGTCTGAACGGGTAGATCGCTTTCGCCTCACCTGTCTAGATCTACCCATTAGCTGGTATCGCCTTACCTACCCCCAGGACACGGAAGGATTAGGGATCGTCGCTGAGGGCGATAGCCTGGGCCTCAACCCTGGCGATCAGGGCCTCATTCTGCTCACCCTGATGCCGCCAGCCGAGGCGTTAGCCGACACCTACACCCCGACCCTGCAACTCCTGTCGGAAAACAACCCCAATCTGGCCCTGCTGGATTTGATCTATCTACGGGTGCTACCGATTTATCAACTCCAGGCCGAGTTGATCACCATTGCTAAGCAAATCCGTACCCAACCCGCCCAGTTTCAACTGTTGCTGACAAACCAGGGCAACAGCAACCGTAACGTCGCCATTGCAGTGCGCGATTTAGAGGAGCCGGACTTTTCGACCTATGTCCTGGATGCCGACACCATAGAGTTGGCCCCTCGCCAGACCCGCCAAGTGGGGTTGACCGCCGCCCCCGCCAAAGGCCGTCGCCGCCCCTTTATCGGGGGGGGACGGCTGCTCACCTTCCAGGTAGACCTTGCCGATGTTGAGGCCCTGCCCCTCCCCAACAATCGTTTTCAGGGCTATTTCACTTGGTTACCCCGCCCTTGGTGGCATGTGCTCTTAGTGCTGTTGACCGCCCTGGGGTTCCTGGGGGTTTTAGTGTGGTTGATCTGGTGGCTGTTTTTCCGACCACCAGCGGTGCCCCAAACCCTGGAGTTTTTTGTGGAGGACGATCGCTATGCCGCAGCAAAGGGCGATCGCGCCCATGTCGGCTGGCAGATCCGCCACCCCAACCAGATCCAAACCCTGCGTCTGGTCGGCGTTTCCCCCGAGGGCACCCTCCTGAGTGGACCGATCATCTACGACCTCTCAGGGGATGAGTTACCGCCCAACTTGGCTCCCTTCTGTACCCTAGAAGCCCGCCTGCTCAACTGCCGGAATGTCTATACCGACGCCCGCAGACCCGGTGAGTATATTTTTGAACTCACCATTCTGCCCAAGGGGACCTCAGCCCAGGCTTTACCCGCCATTCAAACCCAATCGGTGGTGATTGATCCGATTCCGCTACCCGAGGTGGTGGAGTTAGTCCCGAGCCAAACCCAATATGCGGAGTTGGGCACTCCTTTTGATGTTGAAAATCCCCAAGGCATTCCCCCCGTAACTGAAAATGGAATCCGCCTCAATTGGGTCGTGAATGCCCCGGAAAATATTCAGGCTTTGCTGCTAGTTGCTCAAGCCCAGGACGGTACGATTTTAGAAAGCCGTGGCTACCTCTTCCGCAATCCAGAAACCGGTGCGCTGGAGATTCCGGAAGCGTTAAGTGCGTTTTGCACAGTGGCAGTGCGACTGGTGTGCCGTAACGTCGCCACCGGCATTGGCGATGTTGGGGAATATACGTTTGAGCTGCGACCCATTGCTTTCATTACTGAATCAGATTTAGAGCTAGAAGCTAAAGTAACCGATCTGATCCGAGTGCTCCCTCAGCCAGTTAATTTGGTTTCCTTTCAGATCGATGGCCTCGCTGCTCCACCGACTAAATACATGGTCCAGCTAGATCAGCAACAGGGCCGAAATCTCTCGATTTCATGGGAGGTGGAGGGCGGGAGTACAGTGAAAGTAGAACTACTGCCCTCTCCAGGACCGGTCCCGCGCAGTGGCACTGTATCGTTTCCCGTAACCCTGGAGAGCGGCACGGTAACGCTAACGCTCCAGGCAACGAATGGTGTTGATGATCCTGTGGTGCGATCGGTGACGATTGAAACCTTTGACCCCACCCCCACCGATCCAGCAACGGCGGCGGCAGAAGCGGCGGCAGCGGCAGCGGCGGCAGCAACGGCGGGACAAGAGAGTGGTGGCGGCGGCGGCGGCGAAGCCCCACCCTTCGGAAGCCC
>CAYGVA010000117.1:0-13101 GCA_964353225.1 uncultured Leptolyngbya sp. | reverse complement strand
CCTTGGAATACCAAGGTCGAGTGGTAGTGATTTAGGGGTATCAAAAAAGGACCCTATATAGACATCCAGCGGAACTATGCACGTTGTTTCCCTACTCGTTTGTATGCCGCAGTCATTCGGAGTCGAAGTTGCATAACCGATAAAGTGCAGCCATAGCTTTGAGCTGCTGTTGATTCGTCCATACCTCGTCTTACAATATGGAGAGCCGCTTCCTCTGACACTAATAAGGCCGGACCAAGCCAGTTAGCCTCGTCTTCCATGTCCTTATTGAAGTTACGGCATCCGCTCTCACTGAAAGGTTCTGTTGGTGGATGACCCAAAATCGCATGAGCGATCTCATGGCTAATATTTGAAGCCTGTCTCTTATCAGAATGAGCATCATTAAAGATAATCTGCCGTTTTGCCCCTTCAAAAATTGTTGCGGCTGAGAAGCTTCGTTGATCTACGTTCATTAAATGATGAACTGCATCAGGCACAACATCACTGAGTGCTGATAGTGCAAGGGTAGGTATTGCTAGATGCTCAGCAAGCTGCCAAGGACAAAGAGGAGCATAATCTGACAAACCTAATTCATTTCTGAATTCCCGAGAGTACTTGTTGGCCTCTGTCTTGAAGCCTCTACGCAACCCCATCTCTACTTAGTCCTTACGAAGTTTTTCATAAGCAGCCTTGAGTACCGCCTCGATAGCATCAGCACTTTGCGGTGAAAGGTTCGTGTCTGCTCGTAGATAGGCAGTGATTGTGGATAGTGAGTCAGTTGTTATGTTTTTGACATCTTCATGATGAACGAAGGAATCCACACTGAGACCGGCCCATGCTGCTAGTGCTGCCATACTATCCACATCAGGTCTCTTGCCTTGGGCCATCCGTGTGAGAGTCGAAGCACTGACACCAGACTTCTCAGCCACCTTCTTCCAGCTCAACCCCTTGGATTGGCGCTGCGCGTCTAAAGCTTCGTAGAAAGTTTCAGCATCAAATTGACCTTTTGGCATCCAACCTCCTATTGCTATGTTGCAATTTTTTTGATTCTTGCAATATACTGGGCATTGTTGCTAGATAGCAATGATAAACCGAACTCGCAAAGGAATAATCACATGGTCAATAAAGGTAATGGCAAGACTGCGGCCGCAATTCGAGAAGAAATTCTCGATGAAATTGCAGATCTCGAAGAGTATGCGCGCGAGGGGAAGCAACCCCCCAGGTGCAGGGGATACCGTATTCGCGTGAACGGAAACAAGTATGTCTCCTTCAATCCTGAGCCAACAGGGCGCGACATCCTTGAGCTGGCAGAACTTACTCCCTCCAAAGACTATACGCTCCGAGTCAAAATTGCCGGTCAGCGACCTCGTAAAGTTGCACTTGATGAAAAAGTGAACCTCCGGCAACCAGGCGTTGAGAAGTTTAAAGCCCTGCCACGAGATCAGAAGGAAGGGTGAAATGGGCTTGCGACGACAATTCAACTTACTGCCAGCGGATCAGCAGTTTTTAGAAGAGTATCGGTTGCCTTGGGAAACAATTGTGGATGGCTCCCACTGGGTTCTCATCCACAATTTCCCTACTCACAACGGATACAACTATCCAGAAGCATCGATCGCTATCCGTCTAGAAACGGGCTACCCCCAAGCCCAACTTGACATGGTCTATGCTTATCCGTCCTTGATACGCAAGGACGGTAAACAGCTTGTGGGAACACAAGTGAAGCAGTCCATTGACGGTAAAGACTGGCAGAGATGGTCTCGACACCGCACACCTCAAAATCCCTGGCAACCAGGGAAAGATAGCCTTGAAACCCACGTGTATCTAATTGAAGACTGGTTCGTCCGGGAGTTTTAATCATGCCAATCCAACACTCTAGGGTAACCCTGAGCTTGACAGGAACCCAACATCGACAACTCAGCTCACTTTTGCTGTTACCTGATGGCAAAGAAGCAGCTGCTATTGCCTTATGCGGAAGGCGTGCTGGAGAGCAACGGTATCGTCTATTAGTTCAAGAAATCTACACGATTTCGCCAGATTTTTATCTTCATCGTTCGGCAGAAGCAATGACCTGGTCAACTGACGTTCTTGAGCCTTTACTGGATAAAGCAGAGAAAGAAGGTTTATCTGTTGTCAAAATTCATAGCCATCCTAATGGTTATGCTGATTTTTCAGAGATAGATGATATTAGCGACCTCAAGTTAATGCCAGCTATTAAAGGTTGGGTTGAAGCTGATATTCCTCATGCCAGTGTCATCATGTTGCCAGATGGCCAAATGTTTGGTCGGGCTATATGGAAGGACAATGAGTACATTCCTTTAGATTGCATTTCCGTGGCGGGAGCAGACTTACATTTTTGGTATCACCAAAAACAGTCTAATAAAATTCCTGACTTCACATCTTCTCATGCACAAGCCTTTGGTCAGGGAACAACTGAGCGATTGCAAAAGCTCTCTATTGCCATAGTTGGCTGTTCTGGCACTGGCAGCCCAGTTATTGAGCAATTGGTCCGTTTAGGGGTCGGTGAAATTGTCTTGGTTGATGATGATGTTGTTGAAAAACGCAACGTCAATCGAATTATCAACTCAACAGCCTTGGATGCCGAACAACAGCGACCAAAAACTGAAGTAATTGCCGATTCTATTCACCGCATCGGGCTAGGAACTCAAGTTCGTATCTTCAAAAAGAATCTTTGGAATCGCGATGTTGTTAAGGCTGTTGCAGAATGCGACGTCATATTTGGCTGCATGGATACGATTGATGGCCGTTTTCTTCTCAATGCCCTGGCAACTTATTACACCATTCCATATTTTGACCTTGGAGTTCGATTAGACGCTGTTCCTGAAGGTTCAGCTCAAGCCCAAGGACGTATTCGTGAAGCCTGCGGTACTGTTCACTATCTACAGCCAGGACTTTCAAGTCTCATTAGTCGCGGGCTCGTGACGATGGAAGAGGTTCGTCAAGAAGGCTTACGCCGCAACGATCCAGCTGCATACCATCAGCAAGTAGAAGAAGATGGCTATATCCGTGGCGTTCAAGAACATAGACCTGCTGTGATTAGCATTAATATGTTCATTGCATCTCTAGCTGTGAATGATTTTCTGGCTCGTATCCATCCTTATCGTGAAGAACCAAATAGCTCAATTGCCAGTATTGAATTCAGCTTGAGTAGTCTTGAGTTTTTTCCGGAGCCGGAGGATGAAACTTGCAAAATGCTGACTTTTGCCGTGGGTCTAGGCGATTGCGAGCCTTTACTAGGTCTCATGGAGTTAGCGTAGTGATTTTACAACTAAAGTCCTTGTCAAGGTGCTTTCTTCAGATCAGATCATGGCTAAAGCAATTATTTTTACGTGCCTACAACACTCAGATTATTGAAGGTGAATTACCTGGCAAATTGAAAATAAAAACTGTGTATGTCGTTCAAGAGGATGGTTATCTAGAACATGTATCCATATTGTGTCCTTGTGGGTGCAAAGAGATCTTGCACATGAACCTAATTCCTGATGAGCGACCGTGCTGGCAGGTCACCGATCACCCTGACAGGACAGTCAGTATCAGTCCATCAATCTGGCGCAAGCAAGGATGCAAATCTCACTTTTGGCTTCAGCATGGGCGAGTATATTGGGTTCATTAACAGAGTGATGAGTATAGATAAAATCTTGATATAGTGATTCCGCGTAAAACCGCCATCACTAGAACTCAAGAGCATACACAAAATTCTAGTCTCTTATTAATAACAAATCTCCAGGCTTATCCCCTATCATTCATTCTGGATGACTGCCGCCTCTAGCCTTCACGGCTAGAGGCTTTGCTGATCTTTGCTGCCTTAAAACCGCATCCGCTCAATTTCATCCAAGCTCACTTTCTGAGCACGGCGGTCGTACAAAGCTGTGGTGCGGACATCCTCATGGCCTGCCAGTTCTTGAGCAATATCGCGGGTGCCGCCATTTTCCAGATAGTTGGTAATGCCCGTCCCTCGGAACGAATGATTGCAGACGTGGGTTTGCAGCCCAGCATCGCGGGTCCGGCGCTGCACCATATCCCAGGCCCGTGGTTCGATTAGCCGCCGCTCACTTAAGACCCTTTTGCGTCCCCGCTCCTGAGCCCGAAATAACGGTGTCCCCTTCGCCCAAGCATCGCCGCCCTGTTCGGCGGCCGCTTCCACATAGATATATAGATATTCATGAGCCGTGTGATGCAACGGCACCTCCAGGTACTTGCCCCCCTTCTCATGGAGCCGCACCCAGCGCTTCCCACCTTGCACAAAATAGTCCTCAGTGTTCATGGCCAGCACCGCCCCGATGCGGGCGAACGTGAACGTCATCACGCTAATTAATGCCCGATCGCGTAGGCCGGTGATGTGAGACGTATCAAAACTCTCAAATAGCTGGCGCATCTCAGAGGCTTCTAGGATGGGGGTTTTACCGACTTTGACCCGATATTTTGGTCCCCTGATATTTTCCGCCGGGTTCTCGCTGAGCACCCCTTGATTCACCAACCAGGCGAACAATTGACGGATGCCCGCCAGGTGTTGCAACCGCGTCTGGGGACTGCGGGAATCTTGCTCGGTGTAGCTGGCCACAGCCAGATAGGTAATCTCAGAGAGTTGGGTGACGCCCCGCTGCTCACACCAGGCCAAAAACTGATTCACCGCCCGCCCGTAAGCTCGCCTGGTGTTGGGATTGCGAATCTGGCCCACAAAGTATTCAACAAACTTGTGATAGGCCCGCTCCCCCGAATTCGCGACCACAGCCGGTATCGCAAACTGGTTACCACCTTGGCTTAAATGTCCATGGCTTGTTTCTAAAATTTGCATCAACCCTTCCCCATCTGACCAAGTACCACTGACTCACTTTAATAGTTGATAATTCCTCTTTATCTACTATTAGATTCCAAAACGAGAGAAAACGCCTTTTTGTACTTTTGATGCGAAGAGTTGACAAAAAACCGAGAATAAAATTCTTGAGGTCAAACTGATTCACTAGCTCAGGAAGCGGTGAACATATCCAGTCGGACCAAGGCTGGGCTGAAGCAGGTTCGGGTTCAGGGCAAAACCCTTGGTCGTCCTTCCATGGTTGAGAAGTGGAAGCCCAAACTCATTGATATGCAAGCGGCAGGATACTCAAAGGGGCAGATGAGTCGGGAAACGGGGTTGGCTTACAACACAGTAAAAAGCTATTTGAAGCGTGTTTGATTTTTCTTGAACTCACTGAAGTGGGGGCGACCAAGAATCACAACCTGTCAACTCTGAGAAGTCTGGATCACCATGCACGATACATCGCACAATATTTTCAGCAGCAATTGGTGAAAATGCTCTGTCTTCATGCTCAGTTGGTTCAGTTGCCTGAAAACCACGATTAATCAAGTATTGCCGAGCAACTTTTTGACCAAAAAAATTAAGAGCTAGTGATGAAATGGGGACAGCCGCTTCGATTAAGTAGGGCTGGCCTATGCTCATCAATGCCTCACCTGTCTGAGGATCATCCTCATGGCATCTGTAAAGAGCCTCACCGCCCCAATATCTGAAAAAGCGCTCTATGCCGCTTTGATATGCTGAACTCGGTGGGAAAAAGCAGAACCAGAGCATTCCTCGTCTAATTTCTTCATCTGCGCGGTTTTCAGATTTCAGGCGATTGGCAATTTGAGTAGAGATAAGCCCTTTATTCTGAAGACATGAAATACGGTTTTTAAGTAATTCTAAGCTTGGGAGCAGCATCCCTTCTTGCTGGATTTTCTCGACTTCATATTCTGTTAGCCTCGTGCAATGCCATCCAAGCAATGTCTCTGATTGCAATAAATTTTCTATTTCCAATGTGATCGATTCATATTCTTCGGCGAAAGGATTTGCAGGCATAAAAGCCATCGGTAACTTATTGTCAGGATGCAAGTAATCCTGCATCACCTTGGCGTCATGCTGTTCATATCCCATCAGTACATCAAAGTGTTTATCAAGGAAATCAATCAAATGCTGAGGCCACGTTGATTCAGAATAAAAAATCATTATTGAGCTGTAATCCTAAGAACTGCATGGACTTACCCCACCGCCCGACCAGCACTGCCGCTGTTATTCGGCCTGCTCGCTGCCGTCAGCATCCTCAGTACCAGTAACGCAAACTTGCGGCCTGACTCCTCGTTATCCAACACTTCAAGAGACAGTTTCTCGTGGTCGGTCATGGCATCGAGGACCGTATCCACCACCCGCTTTGGAAATAAGCCGTGCATCACCTGTTCAGGTTTGTGATTGTTGACCTGAGCCATCACGTCTTCTTCGCGGCTAATTCGATTGGCGATCGCATTCAGGAACTGAAGCTGGTCCTCATCGCTGACCTCTGCCCCAAATAGGTCATTCAATGCTTCGATAATTTCTGAGAGGCGCTTTTTCTCAGGGTCATGGGCTTTGCCGCTGCCAATATCGCTGCCCGGTTTGAGGGGGTGCTCGCCTTGGTCTTCCTCTAGCCGGAGCTGTTGTTCGGCTTGTTTGGTGAGGCGGTAGTGGGTCAAGGCCAGCTCAGAGATGTCCACGTCCTCTTGGTCCAGACGATCCACCCGCAGCAGGGGATAGAGGGACTTGCCATAGACACAGAGCTGTTCGAGTTCGCGGTCTTCGTAATCAACAATCTGAGACAGGAACTCATACAGCCGCACAAAGCTCTTGAGGTTCTTTTTGAATAGGTCAAGTTGGTCAAGCTGTTCCCCGGCCTGAGTGAGGTCATGTTCGGCTTGTTTGAAACCAACCGTGTCACCGTTCCCTTCAGCCGTGCGCTTGCGGTCATACGCTTTGCGCCGGTCGGCTTCAGCGGTTTTATAGCGCTGGGCAAAGCGGTCTACCGCTGGTTTGCAGTGGTAACTGAGCTTGGTATTCGCGGCCTTGGGGTCAAAGAAGGCCAGGGCAAAGGCTTCTACCTCATTCCAGTGATAAATGCCCTCGGCATCCAGCTTGGCTTGCAGGTCATAGATGAGCTGCGGGTCTGAAACATCGGCTAACTCAGCCTTGGTGTAGTAAGGCAAGAAGGCATTGAGAATGTCTTGGGGGTCGTTGAAAAAATCCAGGATAAAAATCTCTTTGCCGGGGAAGGTACGGTTCAAGCGCGATAGGGTTTGAACGCAATCCACCCCGTCCAGCTTCTTGTCCACATACATGACGCAGAGCTTGGGCTGATTGAAGCCGGTCTGGTATTTGTTGGCCACGATCAGCACATTAAAATCTGGCGTATCAAAGGCTTTGGCCAGGTCGCGCCCGTTGAGTCCCGGATTTAGCCTACTGCTGGTTTCGGTGACTTCCTCCGGGATGACCTCATCGGGTAACACGCTTCCAGAGAACGCCACCAGGGAATATACATCGGTATAGCCCTTTTCTTTGATATAGGCTTGCAGGGCCAGTTGGTAGCGCACCGCCTCTTGACGGCTGCCGGTAACGACCATGGCCTTGGCCTGACCGTTGAGCAGGTGGCGTACATGGTCGCGGAAATGTTCCACAATCACCTGCACCTTTTGGCTGATGTTGTAGGGGTGGAGCCGCACCCAGCGGGCCAGTTTGGTGCGGGCCTTTTTGGAATCAACTTCCGTATCCTCGCCGTTAGGATGGGCAATCTTCCAGGCGGTGGCGTAGGTGGTGTAGTTCAGCAGCACATCGAGGATAAAGCCCTCTTCGATGGCCTGGCGCATGGAATAGAGGTGAAACGCCTCAGGCTTATTGTCGGCACTAGGGGGCTGGGCTGGGTTTGGCGGGCGGCCAAACAGTTCTAGGGTTTTGGCCTTGGGGGTGGCGGTAAAGGCGTAGTAGCTGATGCGATCGTTGGGGCGGCGGGCCTGGACCGCAGCATCTAACAATTCTTCGGCGCTGATGGCTTCCCGCTCCGGGTTGTCGGTATCATCACTGCCCAGAATCGCCTTGAGCTTACTGGCGGCGGAACCGGTTTGGGAGGAGTGGGCTTCGTCGGCGATCACCGCATAGCAGCCGCTGGCCAGGGTGGGGTGTTTATCCAGGGCATCAAACAGGGCGGGAAAGGTCTGGATGGTGACGATGATGATGCGGGTCTGGGCGCTAAGGGCCTCGGCCAATTGTTCGGATTTGCTTTGGCTGGTGCCCTCGCGGGTAATGGGCACGACGACGCCTTGGGCGTGCTCAAACTGGTAAATGGTGTCTTGCAGTTGACTATCCAGCACCGTGCGATCGGTGACGACGATGACGGAGCTAAACAGCTTTTGGCCGCTGTCGTCATAGAGGGAGGCCAACTGGTGAGCTGCCCAGGCGATGGAGTTGGACTTACCGGACCCGGCGCTGTGCTGGATCAGATAGCGTTTGCCTGCCCCTTCCCTGTGGGTGGTGTCAATCAGTTGATTCACCACCTGCCACTGGTGATAGCGCGGGAAGATCAGCTTTTCCTTTTGGGTGATGCTGCCGTCAAAGCCTTCTTCTTTAGGCTTCTGGAGGTGCAGGAATCGGCCCAATACCTTCAGCCAAGCATCGGGTTGAAACAGTTGTTCCCACAGATAGCTGGTGGCGTACGTATTCTCGTCATCGGGGGCAGGATTACCAGCGCCGCCCTCCGTGGTGCCCTGGTTGAAGGGTAGAAAGAAGGTTTCTTTGCCTTTCAGTTGGGTGGTCATGGCCACCTCTTGTTGACTAACGGCGAAGTGGACCAGGGCACCGCGCTTAAAGGTCAGCAGCGGTTCGGCTTTGCGGGTCACCGGGTCTTTGACGGGGCGATCGCTGCAATACTGGCGCTTGGCGTTTTCGATGGATTGCTTGAACTCGCTTTTGAGTTCCAGGGTGGCGGTGGGGATGCCGTTGACGAACAGCACCAGGTCGAGACGGGGATTGTAGTTATTGGTTGAGTCTGGCCCCTTGCGGGCATGGGGGGAGTAAGACACCTCAGGCACCACCCGCAGGCGGTTGGCCTGGTAGCGGGTTTGGGTGTCGGGGTTCATGCCGTGGTCGGGTTTGAAGCTGCACAGCTCCACCTTCAGACCCGGCAGTTTGTAGCCATGGCGCAGCACATCGAGGGTGCCGGTTTTTTCCAGGGCACGGACGGTTTTTTGAATCAGGATGCCTTCGGGGTCGCTAGGGTTGTTTTTGCAGAGTTTTTGCCAGCGATCTGGCCAAGCGGTTTGGAAGTAGGCCAGCAGGTCTTCGGTATAAAGAGCGGTTTTAGCGTCGTAGCCCGCAGACGTGCCCACCAGCCAACCTTGGGCGGCCATGGCATTGATGATGTCTTGCTGGAAGGCGAGTTCTTTACTATCAGCCATGGGCGGCCTCTAGGGTTGGGGCAGGGGTGTTACTGTCCGGTGCTTGCCAGCCCCGTACATCAATCTTTCCCGTTACGGCGGCGGAAATCAGGGCAGAGCGGCGTTCTTGGAGGTGACTTACAAGTAAATTTGCTTCAATCGATAAATTATTGAGTTTTGATAGCTCTTCTTCTAAAAAATCGGCGATTTTATTTTGCTCTCGTATAGGAGGGATTGGAATATAGTGATCACCTATCCTGTCTTGTCCAATATTCGGATCTTTTCTAGAACTTTCAGCATTAATCATCCAATAAGGACGGTAAAACTGAATATAACGGTGTAAATATTTCGACTCAAAATTCGGAGAAGGCAAAAAAGCACAAAGAGCCTGATTGATGGCAGAATCAAACATCAAAAGACCATTTTTACCAATCGTTCCGTCTCCTCCATACATAGCAATGAGGACGGAATTTTTAGGAACCATTTTGCAGGACGTCTCCTCAATAGCCCTCTGGGTCACGTTGACCTCAAAATCGGTGATGAGGTCATCATTAAGGTCCAAGCTTCTCAGCCAGGGTATATCACCGTCGTAATATGTGCTTCTATCACTTGATGGCGGTGTCCCTCCACTCGCAGTTCTTAGGAACCACTTAAATTTACCTGTTTCCCAATGCTCTGGCACTTCCCCCAGCCATTCAACGCCGGAGTCTTTCATCGGGGCGGTGGGGTCGAGGCCCTTGGTGACCGCATGGGAAATAACAGCCTGTCGCTTTTCCTTCAGCAGTTCGATCAGCCGCTCTTGCTCGGCGATTAAGGCATCAATACGGGCGGTTTCGTGGTCGAGGAAATTAGCGGTTTGAGTTTGTTCTGAAAGCGGAGGAATTGCCATAGGATGATTCGACAAATCTTCCTGTGTCATACTGGGTAACGCCGTACTTGTCGAATAGTAGTGAAACGGAATTGTTAGAGAAAAATAGTATAAAAACTTAGCATCTGCACGATGCAAAACTTCGGTGTAAAACATCGTGTCAACAGTCCAGAATCGACCATTGATATATAGGGGTTTATCAATTGTTCCCTTACGTCCCAAAAGCACAGATTCGCCATCGTAAAGGAAATGGTTTGCTCTGGAAAACTGCCCACCGGAACCTATCACTGGATAATTGCCCTCTGGACTTTCTACACCTTTATAATCTCTTCCATTGCGTATCAAAGCCATATGCTTGAAAGCGCCCATCAACCAATGTTCTGGCACTTCCCCCAACCATTCCACCCCAGAATCCTTATACGTCTCATACCTCGGAAAGCTCATGCCGACAGCTCCTCAATCATCTGCTTAATCCGGTCGGTGCAAGCCTTTAGGTCGCGGTCAATGTCTTCTAAGGGGCGCGGCGGCTGGAACACATAAAAATGCCGATTAAAGGGAATCTCAAACCCGACAATGCCCACTTCCTTATCCAGGGCATCGCACTTGCCCCGATCAATCCAGGCATCGGGCACATGGGGTTTCACCTCCCGCTCAAAATAGTCAGAGATCGCCTCCCCCAATGGCACATTTTCATAGTCCCGTAGCCCTGTGTCTGGCTCTGGCTGGCCTTTGGTTTTACAAACCTCTGCCTCTGGATGACGCTCCCCCAACCCATTCAGCAACGCTTTCAGCACAGCGGCACTGGTGGGTACGTCATGCACCTGGAGGGCCTGTTTCAGCAGCTTGGTAAATGCGGCGCGGCTGAGACACACCGGTTCCTCAACCAGGGTTGCTAACGCTTCGGCCAGCTTGCCCTGGATGTCAGCATCCAGCTTTTGGATGGCCTTTTCCGCCAGCACCGCCTGGATGCGCTCCGGCGTCACCGCAAACGCTAGCCGTAAGGGACGTTCAATGGTGATACGGCGATAGCCAAACGCCTCGATGGGAAAAATCTTGCTTTGGGGCGTTTCTTCAAAGCGGCCATAGAGCCGCACGATCGCTTCTATTTGCGCCTCATCCAGGTACTGACGCTTACTGCCCAAAGACTTACGCATTTTGCTGTATTGCCCGGTGCCGTCGATGAGCTGCACTTTGCCCTGGCGCTGCTCTGGTTTGTGGTTCGACAGAATCCACACATAGGTGGAAATGCCGGTGTTGTAGAACATGTCGGTGGGCAGGGCGACGATCGCCTCTACCAGATCGTTTTGCAATAGATAGCGGCGAATTTCTGACTCCCCACTGCCTGCCCCACCGGTAAACAACGGTGAGCCGTTGAGAATAATGCCAATGCGAGAGCCCCCCTCGCGGGGGTCGCGCATCTTGCTGACCAGGTGCAAGAGAAACAACAGCGACCCATCGGAGACGCGGGGCAGGCCAGGGCCAAAGCGGCCAGCAAAGCCGCGCTCTTTGTGCTCATCGGTGACCCGCTTTTGCACCTTCTTCCACTCCACCCCAAAGGGCGGATTGCTGAGCATAAAGTCGAAGCGATTGGCCGCCAGTTGGTCTTCTGACAGGGTGTTGCCCAGCTTGATGTTGCTGACATCCTGCCCCTTGATCAGCATGTCGGCTTTGCAGATGGCGTAGGACTCGGGGTTCAACTCTTGCCCGTGGAGCGATACCGTCACTTTCTCGCTGGTGGTCTGAATGTACTCGTCCCCCTCGGACAAGAATCCGCCGGTGCCAGCGGTGGGGTCGTAGATGGTAACGATGCTGTTGGGGGTGAGCTTATGGTCTTGGCCGGTGATCACCAGGGAGGTGGTGAGGTGGACAATATCGCGGGGGGTGAAGTGTTCCCCAGCGGTTTCGTTGGAACTTTCGGCAAACTTGCGAATCAGCTCCTCAAAGATGATGCCCATGCCAAAGTTGTCGATATGGGCGGGGCTTAGATCAACCGCTGCAAAGCGCTGCACCACCTGGTACAGCAGGTTGCTGGCCTCTAGCTGTTGAACAAAATCCTCAAAGTGAAAGTGCTCAAAGATTTCCCGTGCATCGGCACTGAAGGACTGCACATAGCTCATCAGGTCATCCGCCGTCTGGGAATCAGACAGGCGGCCCAAAGACAGGGGGGAGGCATTGTAAAACTGCTGGGTTGCGGCCCGCAACAGTAGCTTTTCTCGCACCAAATCAGGCTTACCCTGCTGGGCTTGGGCCTCAGCCAACACCTTGTCCTTATTGGGTTCTAAGACGCATTCCAACCGCCGCAGCAGGGTAAAGGGCAGAATCACCCGACCATATTGGGATTGTTTGAAGTCCCCCCGTAACAGGTCGGCGATCGACCAGAGGAAAGCAGCGGTTTGGGAGTGATTCGAGGCGTTCATAAAGACCAGCAGCGGCTGTTAAGACCAAGGGCGCGAGGGCAGGGCTATATAAGGGGATTAGGGACTCACAGCCATATTCATAGCAGTCTCGGGTTCATAGCAGTCTCGGGTTCATAGCAGTCTCGGGCCATTCTGCCAGTGAAAGTCTGGTCTGGTCTATCTTTCCGGGTTTTATTTCTTGTGGTCGCCTGGAACAGAACCTTACACACCGCAACCCCTGAGGCTTGGCATCCGGCCATTTTAGCCAGAAGGCAGCCGAACAGTCGCAAGGCAGAAAGAACCCTCATCTCACTAACTTTTAATCAGAAGTTAGTGGGTTTGAAGTGGAGCCGTTTGCGACGGGCATCATGCTGCCGTCGTTCGCCTGGGTAGATGTGAGCCATTTTGTGGTTTCTGCCCCCCATCTGTGACCCCGCTCACGCCGATTCAGTCCCCCAACGGGCTCTCCTCAGCTTTCTCAGTTAGCCATTAAGGTCAGCTTATTTACCGGTCAGAAGCCCCTCAGAGACCACCGCGATAGTAGTACTCAAGATGATTGAACAAACCACACATCACACCTAAGGAGTCCAAGACTATGAAACGCTTCGCCATCGCCCTCACCGCTCTGACCAT
>CAYGVA010000116.1:0-13114 GCA_964353225.1 uncultured Leptolyngbya sp. | reverse complement strand
ACACCGAAGGCTGATTATCTCAATATGCTCGACGCGGAAACCCACCCCGGCCTACGGCCACCCCTCCCAAGGAGGGGATGTAACCTGAGTACGGGTTAATGCAGATACTTGGCCCACTGCGGCACAATCGGTTCCGACCCATACCAGGCGGCTCCTGGCTTGGGGGAATGGTAAACGTCATCCAGGGTGAGGTTTTCGGCCCCCTCTAAATGGGCGGCGGCAATGGGGGTAATGCCATCGCCCCAGGTAGCCCCTGTGCCGCTGGTGAGCTGGTAGCTGTTGTAGGTAAACCAGGTGCGCCAGCGCTCCCCGTACACCGCTTTGCTGGCAATGCACACATAGCGAACCGAGTGGAGGAATGCCCCTGGGTAGGTTTGGTTAACAAAGTCGAGATTGCGGCGAGTCCAGCGTTCTTGGCTGGTGTGGGGTGTCCCCAGGGTCAGCAAGGTGTGAATGTGTTGGCGACCGTTCCAGCAATTCGGTCGATTTTGATCGGCAGCGTGGATGTCGTAGGGCTTTTCCCCCAGGTAAATGCGGGCGATCCAGCCTCCGGCGGAGTGGCCGACGAGGTTGAGGCGATCGCTGCCGGTTTCAGCCTTGAGGCGATTTACCGTGGTGGCGATCGCCGCCAAAATCGGTTGCACCGATCGCCCCCCCAAGGTGGGCAGCCAACTTTTGCGGGTGAGGGGCACCGTCACGGCGGCAATCCCTTGTTGTTGCAAGTGAGCCACCATGGGCGCATAGGGGGCTGCCCCAGCCAAATAACCGGGTATGATCACCGTCGGTAATGCCATAGATAGCGCCATCACATCTGTGAATCGATTGAAATCAGTCTTTATTATCAGGGGACCCATCCCGTTTGGGACGGGTCAGCGGGGGAATCCCCATGGGTGAAAAACTTGGACAACTCTGGGGCATTGGGGTTGGCCCTGGTGATCCCGAACTGATCACGGTAAAAGCCCTCAACTGTTTGCAACGTTGCCCCGTCGTGACCTTTCCCGCCGGACGCAATGGCCGTCTCGGCATGGCCCAAACGATTGTGGCCCCCTGGCTCAATTCCGAGCAGATGCAGGTGCCCCTGTGGTTTCCCTACGTGCAGGATGCCACCACCCTCGAAACGGCTTGGCAAACCGCCGCTACCCAGGTTGGGCAGTATCTTCGCCAAGGGCAAGATGTGGTCTTTGCCACCGAGGGAGATGCCAGTTTCTATAGCACCTTCACCTATTTGGCCGAGGCGGTGCAGCAGCAGCAGCCCCAGGTGCAAATTCATACGGTGCCAGGGGTGTGCTCGCCCCTGGCCGCCGCCGCTGCCCTCGGGCAACCCCTAACGGTGCAGCAGCAGCGCCTCACCATTCTCCCTGCCATGCATACCCTAGATGCCTTGGAAACCGCCTTGGATCAAGCTGAAGTGGTGGTGCTGATGAAAGTCGCGGCTGTCTACGAGCCGGTTTGGGCAATCCTGCAAAAGCGGGAACTGCTTAGCCAGAGCCGGGTCATTGCCCATGTCAGCAGCCCCAATCAACTTATCTATGACAATCTAGGCAATCACCCTCAGTTATCACTGCCCTACTTTTCCCTATTAATTGTCCACTGTAGGCCAAGTCATCCGTTAGGCTAGAGCAACAATGCAGGGCGATGAAATCACTGTCTGCCTCTACAGGGTTTGCTGTCTTTTCTTTCACAAGGATCCGCACTGTTATGGCCTCTGACCGGTCTTTCCAATTCTCCCGTTGGCGCACCCTGCTACTTCAGCCCACTTGGCTAGCTGGGGTGATTTCCGTGGGGTTCCATGGGGCCTTGTTTGCTGCCGGACCGACCTTCTCAAACCTAAATTTAGATACCCTGGCTGACCCCGATGCCCTCGCTGATACCCGCCGGGTGCCCTTGGTAGAGCTGACCCTAGCAGAGCAGCAGCAACATATCCCTGACTTCTCTAACTCCTTTTATAGTCTGTCGTCCCTAGATGACTTCGAGACGACGATTCCCAGGGCTCCCATGCCGGTGCCCAACAGTAATCTCCCCAGTGCTGGGCAGCCCCTCCGCCCTCGCACCACCGTTACCGATCAGGTCAACTTGGGGACAACCCCCTCCCCTTATCAATACCGCCTGCCGGGTCTGCCGGTGCCGATCGGGGGTAACACGGAAGGCAATCGCCCTGGGGCTGTAACGCCCAACCCCAGTGGTGCAACGACCTCAACAGCCTCAACCCCTGCGGCGGAGTCCACCAGCGCCCCAGAAACCCCCATTCCGGGTGATCCGGCCGCTTCGACAGCTTCGACAGCGACGACGGCAGAACCTTCGGCGCAAGATTTAGCCCTGGCCCCTAGTAATCCGGCTGGAGAGACCAGTGCTGACGCTACAGGCCAGCGCCCCGACGCCAGTCAGGTCCCCCGCTTTGCCTACAACAGTGAGACTTTAGATGAGGCGTGGGAGCGCTGGTTAGCCCAGGGCGAGCTTTCCTTGGCACCACACCCGCTGCCATTAGAGAATCTGCCCTTACCCTACAGACCCAGTCAGTCGGCCTGCCCTAGGTTTGACCATCGGGGTTTGGTGGCCGCTTTGGTGAATGCGGAGGGCAAGTTACTCGAAGGGTCCGTGCAGTTGCTCAAAAGCACCGGCAATGACGCCCTAGATTTATGGGCGCAAACGGATGGCATTGACGCCTTTAAATTTCCAGAAGCGACCCAGCAACAAACCGCCTATTTGTTAGAGGTGTTTGTGGAAAGGGCGGAAATTTGTGATTGATTTTGCTCCCGATCAGGGTGAAATCGGTAGGAGCTGGCGGGCGAGATTGAGATAGATCAACACCCCCAATACATCCACAATGGTGGTGATAAAAGGGGCCGACATCAGGGCGGGGTCAAAGCCGATCGCACTAAACAAAAATGGTAAGGCGGCCCCAGCCGTGGAGGCCAAGATGGCGATCGCCACCAGGCTCACCCCGACAATCACCGACACCGCCAGATTGCCCTGGAGCAGGTAAGCCCAGCCCGTTACCACCACCCCCAGCATGATCCCCAAAAAGGCCCCCGCGATCGCCTCCCGCCGGATCACCGTAAAGGCTTCACTGTTTTCCAACTCGTTGGTGTTGATGCCTCGAATCACCACCGTCGAAGATTGAGCCCCGACATTGCCACCCGTCCCAATCAGGAGGGGAATGAAGGCGGCCAGCACCACCACCTGTTCCAAAATGTCCTGCTGGCTACGGATGACCCACGTGGTGACGGTATTGGTGATCAACAGCACCGATAACCACACCACCCGTTTACGGGCCACCTCTAGCAAGTTGGTCTGGAAGTAATTGTCTCCCCCCGATTGCACCCCGCCGAGGGCATAGATGTCTTCGGTGGCCTCTTCTTCCAAAATATCGATCACATCATCCACGGTGATGATGCCGACTAGGCGTTGTTCGGTATCGACCACCGGCACCGCCAAGAAGTCATAGCGCTGGATGAGTTGGGCGACCTCTTCTTGGTCGGTGTCGGTTTGGATGGAAACCACCTCGCGGGTCATGATTTCGCCAATGGTTTGCTCCGGCTGGGCCACCACTAAATGCCGCAACGACAAAATTCCGGTGAGGCGACGGGCTACATCCGTCACAAAGAGGTAATAGACCGTCTCGCTCATTTCCGCCCGGTTGCGGATATGTTCTAAGGCCCGAGCGATGGTCCACCCTTCCTTGAGGGCGATGTACTCGGGGGTCATAATCCGCCCAGCGGTGTCGGCCTCGTAGCCGAGCAGCAGGGCAGTGGCTTGCCGTTCTTGGGGGCTGAGCTGGGTCAACAATCGTCTGACCACCTTGGCGGGGAGTTCATCAAAGAGGCGTGCCCGATCATCGGGGGACATTTTGTCCACAATGTCCTGCACGTCTTGGCGCTTAAAGTCTTCGATGAGGGTTTGCTGAACGCTGGAGTCGAGGTTTTCGTAAACTTCGATCGCCTCGTTTTTAGAGAGCAGCCGAAAGGCGATCGCCTGCATGGCTTCGGGCAACCCTTCGATGGCATCGGCAATGTCAGCGGGCTGGACCGGCACCAGTAGGGTCTTGACCCCCTGGAAGTTTTGCTGATCCAGCAGCATTTTTAGCTGCGATCGCACCAGTTCCCGCAGTTCTTGCCGCGAGACGGACGAAAACGTTGACATCGACATCCCTGGTTCTGCCACGGCACCCCTGGGCTAGTGATCCTTACCTAGTCTAGTGGCCCCTGTCCCTAGAGAGAAGCGTTCGTGCTTTTGGAGCCCATCGAGGGTCACCGCCAATCGTTCTACCAGAATTCCGTAGGATAGAACGGACTTTACCCCCCAATCATCCTATGGTGAACGCTGCTGATTTCGCCCGTGCTGATGCTAAGGCAACCCTGAAAACAGCATTGCAAACCTACCATGGCAATACCAAACATCCGGCAGTCAGTGGAGCGATCGCCCACCTTGCCAGCCTCTCCCCAGAAGCCGTCGCCACCCGTTCGCCCCTATTGGTGGATGACCAATGGCTGCTGATCAGTGCCCCTAGCTTTCCTGGCGGAGTATTGAATGACGACGGTACCTATGGCTATACCCTGGGGCGTTTAGCCTTCAATATGTTTTGCCCCCTTGATCTGCAACTGGTGATTGATCGGGTGATGCAGCCGGTGGTTCCCGTTCCGGGTAGCGTGCAACTCACCCACGATATCCATGTGACCTTTACCCTTCGCGATGCGCGCTTTCCTGTTCTACAGGGGATGGTGCAAAACCTGGGGGTCTGTGAACCCTTTACGGATGGGACTTTGGCGGTGGAATTTACGGGGGGCAAGTTGTTGCCCGTGGCGAACACTGATCGCCACCAATGGCAGACCCTCTTTGGCAATCCTCGACGGCAGTGGCCAACAGGGGTAAAGGCAGGGCTTTCGACCCTGATGTTGAAGCTATTATTTGGGCTGGTGCCTCCCCAGCAGATGGATGCAGCAACGGGGGAGCTACAGTTTGCCATGACGAGATCGCCCCGGGGCCAGCTAGAGATCCGCTACCTCGATCAAGATCTGCGGATTACCCAGGGGGAAAGGGGGACCGTGTTGGTGTGTGAACGGCTAACCAAAGGCTAAGACGGTTGCTGCAACACCACCGACAGGTTATTGGCGGGCATGGGGATGACGGTTTTTAACCCCAATCCATGGGTTGCGGCCACCGCCACCACCGCGTCTAAATCTCGAATCCCCCATTCCGGGTGGCGCGATCGCAGCGACTGATCAAACGCCGCATTACTGGGGGCAAACGGCTGATCCCCCTGACGAAACGGGCCATATAAATACAGCACCCCGTCCGCTGGCAACAGCTTCCCCGCCCCGGCCATTAACCCTTCACAGGCGGCCCAAGGGGCAATGTGAATCATATTCATCGCCATCACCGCCGAGATCGGGGGTAAGCGATCGCCCTGGGTTTGCTGCCAGGTCGTCACGATATCGGGCCAAGCCGGGTCACAGACATCAATGGCCAAGGGCGCATGCAGCGTCGCGGTGGATGCAACTTGCTGCCAAGCGGCAATGCTGGCCCGAGCCTCCGGGGCGAGATCACTGGGCAGCCAATGGCGCGGCTGGAGCTGGGGAGCCATAAATACCCCATGCTCCCCCGTGCCGCTGGCAATCTCTAACAGGGTGCCTTGGGGCGGCAACTCGGCCTGGAGCACCGCCAAGATCGGTTCGCGGTTGCGTACGGTAGCGGGGGAATGGCGGTGATCGCTCGATTCAGTCATGGGGGGAATTAAATTATGGGAAATCAACATTGCCCCGCAGGGTTTTGAGCTGCCCCCGCTTGGTTTTTTGATCCAATCGCCGTCGCTTTGCACCGCCGGAGGGGCGCGTGGGTCGGCGGGGTTTGGGGAGGGTCGCCACACTTTGCAGTAACGTTTGCAGCCGCAGCAATGCCTCAGCCCGATTTTGTTCCTGGCTGCGATGCTGCTGGGCCTTAATCACAATCACCCCGTCCTTAGAGATGCGCCGGTCCCGCAGGGCCAACACCCTTTCCTTATAGCTGTCTGGGAGCGACGAAGCGGCAATGTCAAACCGCAGGTGAATCGCAGTGGCCACCTTATTCACGTTCTGGCCCCCCGCCCCTTGGGAGCGGATCGCCTGCATCTCGATATCCGTATCGGGCAGGGTGATGTGTCTAGAGATGACCAGCATGGCGGCAATTCGGTGACGATGTGTCCCGGAAATAGGGTCGTAGGGGCGGAATGCCAATCCCAGCTTGGCTGTGGCGCACCGCTCTAGGCCATAGCCCTTCGCCATGGACCCTGGCGAGGGGTATGCCCTTAGTTATTCTGGCAAATCGCCCCAATACCCGCCAAATCTAGAATTTCAGGAATCAGATCCTCGCGGCGCACCGCCATCATATGCACCCCTTGGCAGAGCTGTTGAGCGGCCTGCACCTGTTCGGCGGCAATCTGCATCCCTTCCCGCAGCGGGTCCTGGGCTTGGGCCAGCCGGTCAATCACCACCTGGGGAATTTCTACCCCAGGGACATTGCGGTTAATAAACAGGGCGTTCTTTGCCGATTTCAGTAAAAAAACACCCGCCAAAATGGGGCGATCGCACCCCGCTGCAATCTGCCCCATAAACTTGTCTAACCGTTCAAAGTCGGTAATCAACTGACTCTGAAAAAACTGGGCACCGGCCTCTAACTTGCGCTCGAATCGCCGCTGCAACCCCGACCAACTGGGACTTTGGGGATCGATCGCCGCCCCTGGAAACAGGTTGGTGGCCTGATCACTGAGGGGTTTGCCATTACTGTCTTGCCCCTGGTTGAGCTGTCGAATCAGCCGTAGCAACCGAATCGACTCTAAGTCAAAGACACTGCGGGCCTGGGGATGATCCCCAGCTTTGACCGGGTCACCCGTTAACGCCAAAATATTGCGAATGCCGAGGGCCTCGGCCCCCAGTAAATCCGCCTGTAGGGCAATGCGATTGCGATCGCGGCAAGCCATCTGACAGATGGGCTCAATGCCCTGGCGCTGCAAAACCACGGCGGCCGCCAGCGAAGACATTCGCATGACGGCCCGACTGCCGTCGGTAATATTGACCCCATGGACCCGCCCCCGTAGCCCCTCGGCCATGGCCACCATGTGGCTGGGATCACCCCCTTTCGGGGGCATCACCTCAGCGGTCACCAAAAAGGAGCGATCGCGGACCGCTGCTTGTAATTGGGACATTGGGGATTCTGCTAGCGGGGCAACCGGTTCAGTGACGGACATGGACATCAAAAAAAATAGCCCATTGGGCTTTGGGTCCCGTCAGTATAGCCCGCTCCCTAGCCTCACCAGAATCACCCGTTCACCTGTGACGAAGCCATGCTGAGAAAGGAGTGGCACCATCGTCAATCAATGCGCGTTTTAACCCCCTTGACGAGGTATTTTTCTAACGCTTTGGCAAGGGCAGCTTCTTCGGAGGGAGGAGGTGATTTTTTGGGCGGAAAAATTTCGCGAGTCCATAGGAAAAGTAGAGCCACCATGACGATGAGGAAAGCAGGATCCATAGTTTAGTGATCAATCTTTTGAAAACTGCGGGCCAATGCCCCAACTCTTTAGGCAAACTGCGGGGTACCCACAAGACCAAAATTCAGGCCCAGGTGATTTACCCCCACGGCTAGCTGCCTAAGCGTTGTATCTCTCAGGAAAACACTGAATATGTGATACCACTGATTGCAATAAATGGATCACGCAACCGCTCAATCGGTATTGATGGCAGGCTATTTGTCCAGAATTGCTGACATGGCAAGATCGGGTTGAAATTTTCAGAGGCTTCTCAGAGCCTTCTCAGGCTGGGCAATTATTTTTATTAAGACGAGACAATAATTGCTGACGCTATCTCCCCTGAACTGCCATGCGTTTGATATTGACCTTTTCCGTCCTGTCTATGGCTTTGCTGGTGGCCAGTTGTACCTCCAGCAATTCTGGCACCCCCTCTTCTGATACCGCGCTGTCATCGGAAATCACCGAAACGACTGAAGCGACTGCAACCCCTGAGGCCACCCCTGAGACCTTCAATCAGCCGGTGGTTTATGCCGAAGCTGGGGTGGCTCTGAAAGGGGCTGATCCAGTGGCTTACTTTACCGATGCCACTTACATTCAAGGGGACGCCGCCTATAGTCATGACTGGAATGGGGCGACTTGGCACTTTGCCAGCGTTGAAAATCGGGATCAATTTGCCAGTGAGCCTGAGAAATATGCGCCCCAATATGGGGGCTACTGTGCTTGGGCCGTCAGCCAAGGCAACACCGCCGCAGTGGATCCCAATGCCTGGGAAATTGTGGATGGCAAGCTCTATCTCAACTACAACCAGAAGGTTAAGGACCGGTGGGTGGCAGATATCCCTGGCAATATTGACAAGGCTGATCAGAACTGGCCCCAGGTCTTAAATAATTAGGCCCCTAGGGTTGGGAACGGCGACGGCGACAGCGCTCTGAGCAGTATTTGACTTGTGCCCAGCAATTGGCCCATTTTTTGCGCCAGGCAAAGGGTCGCTGGCACACGGGACAAATCTTTGTGGGCAAATTGGCTTTTGAGTATTGGCGTCCCATCACGATTCGGTACGATATAACTCCTTTGTTGAGCGTACCTTTAGTCTGTGGTGCCTAGCTGGGGGCCTCCCCTGGTGCCAGTACTACTTCCCTCTGCCATGTCCTCGTCTCCCTTAAGTGCCATTCGAATTGTATTGGTGGCCCCAGCCGGACCGCTCAATGTTGGTTCTGTGGCTCGGATTATGGCCAATATGGGGTTAACTCAACTGATATTGGTTGATCCCCAATGCAACCCCTTGGGGGGGGCTGCAAGGCGCATGGCAGTCCATGCGTTGCCCCTGTTAGAAGCGGCTCAGGTGGTGCCGACCCTGCCAGATGCCCTGGCGGATTGCCACCGGGCGATCGCCACCACCGCCCGGCCCCGCAATCCAGAAACACCGCTGGAATTGCCTGAGGTCGCGCTACCTTGGCTCATTGCCCCATCGGCAGAGGCACATCATCTCAACACGGCCTTAATTTTTGGCCCTGAAGATCGAGGCCTCAGCGCCGTCGAACTGAATTACGCCCAGCGATTTGTGGGCATCCCCAGCAACCCGGAGTATCCCTCCCTGAATTTGGCCCAAGCTGTGGCGGTCTGTTGCTACGAACTGGCTCGATTTACCCAGGGGCGATCGCCCGCCTCCCCGGTCACCGCCTCCCCGGCCGATCCGATTCCCATGGCCCAGATGGAAGGGTTTTATCAACAGCTAGAGGCGCTATTGCTACAGATTGAATACCTGTATCCCCACACCAGCGCTAGCCGCATGGAAAAGTTTCGGCGTTTCTTCAACCGAGCTGCGCCCACAAATCAAGAATTAGCTATGCTTAGGGGAATTTTCAGGCAGATGGACTGGGCATTGAATACCACTGCCGAGCCCTCGTCTGACCCTGAAGTGCCTGCTGCATCAGACAGCGCTGGGTGATCGTGAAACTAGGTGAATAGGGTTATGGCTGAGTCCGGAAATCACTCTCGTAACGGCAACGGTAGCGGCCCGTTTCGCCGCTATTCCCCGCCACCCTCTAATGGGGCTGGGGGAGCCGGTACACCGGGACAGGACCACCGTTTTTCTAAGGGTCCGAACGCCGGTCGTTCTGAACCTAGCGTTCCTGGGTTGGCCCAAACTCCATCGCCTGCCCGGACCAACCGCTCGGCGCGACGGCGGTGGCGGCAGTGGGTGCAACCGCAACCCCCAGCAGCACCTCTCCAGGGACAATCGTCTGCCGCATCTGCTGACCCTTCAGTGCGCCCCGCCCAGGTCGGACCCCAGTCTATTCCGCAACCTTCTTCAATTGTGACCGGCCCGCCTCGGGCGCGGTTGCCCCTCGACAATGGCCCCACAGAGATGCGCCCTCAACCTTCTCAGTCAGGGGCGGCCATGGATCGCCAGCCGGTGACGGCCAATAAGGTGACGCCGCTGCGGCAGCGGCCGGTGTGGGCTACGCCCCCTGGCATCAACGACGCCAAAGCCAAGGCTAAAGCCCCCTTACCCAGCTCTGATCGGCGGCCCACCGCTCGGCGGCGACCCACCCGCAACACCCCCCGTCCGGTGTTGAATGGGGTACGTTTGTTGATCTGTGGGGTCGGGCTGGCGGCGATCGCGGGTACCCTGCTGTCGGTTCTCAACCCAGAGAATCGAGGCGCTGAAACAGCCAATACGCCCCAAACCCAGACGGATGCGACCTTGCCGGGGGTCTCCGCCCTGGCTAATCAACGACGGACCTCAGCGATCGATGCCCCCCTGCCCCTCGCTGATAAACTCACTTATTTAGAAAATACGCTGCTGGAGCTAGAGGCCCTTGCCCCTGGCTTGAGTCAGGCCACATTTGCCCTGGACCTCGACACGGGTAACTATGTCGATATCAACGGAGCCGGGGCCATCGCCGCCGCGAGCACCATTAAGCTGCCGATTTTATTGGCTTTTTTGAAGGCCGTTGATGCCGGTCAGCTCACCCTAGAGCAGGGAATCGTTTTACGGGAAGATCTCATTGTCGGTGGCTCGGGGACTATGCAAACCGAAGCGCTGGGGACCCGCTACACAGCCCTAGAGGTAGCCACTCGGATGATGACCGAAAGCGATAACACCGCTACCCAGTTGATGGTTGATCTACTGGGGGGAAACCAGTCCTTAAACCAACAATTTCAGGATTGGGGCTTAACCGCCACCGTTCTACGCAATCCGTTGCCAGACCTAGAAGGGACCAATACGACCAGCGCCCAAGACTTGGTGCGAACCATGGCCCTAGTGGAACAAGGTGAACTCCTGACGTTGAGATCGCGGGATCGGCTGTTTGGGATTATGCAACGTACCTATAGCCGTGACTTGATTCCCGGTGGTCTCGGGGATGACGAAGCCTTGGTCTTTAATAAAACCGGTGATATTGGTTCGCTCCTAGGGGATGTGGCCCTAGTGGATGCTGCTAATGGCAAACGCTATGTCGTCGCAACCTTAATTGAGCGTCCCCATAACGATGGTCGCGCCAGTGAGTTGATTCGCCGCATTGCCGAACTGATCCATGGGGAAATGAATCAACCGGTGGCCCCCATTGGCGGAGATTTAGCCCCTGACTCTGCCCCAAGTGGGGAAGGGGCATCCCCGGAGACAACGCCTATTGACGAAGGGGAGGCGGTTCCCCAGGGATAGGTCTTCTACCTAGGGCAAACGAATAACCCTATGGGAGCGCAGGGGGCGGTGAATGCCGCAACATGCGCCACTCAAGGGAGAATCGCGCTATAAAATCAAGGCACTGTTGTCTCTCACCGCCATGGCCCTACCGACTCCCCTGGTTGATGTGGATTGGTTACTGAGCCACCACCGTGATCCTGACCTGGTGATCTTGGACTGTCGGTTTGCGTTGACGGATTCAGCCCAGGGGCGTCGCGCCTATTCCCAGGGCCATATTGCTGGGGCCTACTACTTGGATCTGAACCAGGATTTGTCGAGTCCGGTGCAAGCCCATGGAGGACGCCACCCCTTGCCCGTTGTCGATACCTTAGCTGCCAAGTTAGGTCGTGTTGGCATCGATTCGCAGCGGTTTACGCCGGTGGTAATCTATGACGACTTTCGGGGGGCCTTTGCGGCGAGATGTTGGTGGCTGTTGCGCTACTACGGCCACGAGTCCGTAGCGGTGTTGCAGGGCGGCATCGGGGCCTGGTTGGCGGCTGGGCAAGGGTTAGAAACCACCGTTCCTGTGGCCAAATCCGCTACCTTTACCCCTCAGATCCAGGCGGATTGGGTTTTGAATTATGACCAAGTCCGGGAGTGGCAAGCACGGGGACAGGGGGTGTTAATTGATGCGCGATCGCCAGAACGCTTCCGGGGAGAGCATGAACCGATTGATCCCGTGGCGGGGGCTATTCCAGGTGCTGTGAATGTCTTCTGGCAGGAGGTTGTCGATGAGCAGGGATGCTTCTTAGCGCCAACGGTCCTACGGGATTACTGGGCTAAAATGCCACCAGAACAAGAGCCTGTGATGTACTGCGGTTCAGGGGTGACGGCCTGCGTTAATCTCCTGGCACGGGCAGCGGCGGGGTACCCCATGGCTAAACTCTATGGGGGCGGGTGGAGTGATTGGTGTTCTTACTTGACTTGAAGGCTGAGCCTTAGGCTTGGGCTTGCAACAGCTCTTCGACCGGCAACTCTAGACAGTACCCCGCGCCGTACACCGTTTTGATGAATTTAGGATGACGGGGATCGGGTTCTAGCTTGGTGCGCAAATGACGCACATGCACCCGAATGGTTTCAATGTCATCGTTGGGATCATAGCCCCACACCTCTTTGAGGATTTCGCTGGGGGAGACCGTCTGACCATGGCGCTGCAGCAAACAATGGAGTAGCTCAAATTCTAGGTGGGTTAACTTCACCGTGCCGTCAAACCAAACCGCCTCAAACCGTTCTGGAACGAGGGTCAAGGGGCCGTAGCTCAAAATTTCACTGTGCTTGGCCGCCTGGGGAATGCGATCGGTGCGTCGTAACAAGGCCCGCACCCTGGCCAGCATTTCTTCTAGCTCAAAGGGTTTGGTGAGATAATCATCGGCCCCGGCATTAAAGCCATCGACTTTATCTTGGGTTTGCCCCAACGCGGTCAACATCAGCACCGGAATATCGGCGGTGCGGCTATCCCGTCTGATTCGCTGACAGACCGTCAGACCATCTACCCTTGGCAACATGAGGTCCAGCATGATCAGGTCAGGCAACAGTTGTACGGCTAGGGCCTGCCCCTTCACACCATCACCGGCTTGACTCACGTCATAGCCAGCCATCTCTAAGTTGACTGCAACCAACTCTGCAATGGAGGGGTCGTCATCGATTACCAATATGCGAGGCATCATTAAAGGGGGATATAAACTCAGTTGTGATTAAGGATGATGTTAGATAAGACGGATTAATGTTGCCAAAATTATTAACAATGACGACCTAAGTATAAGCTTTATATCTGATTATTTCAGGGGTGACTGCACTTTTGAGGGAACTTAACGTTTTGGGTGGGTTGGAATATGCACATCTCATCCCAAAAATGCTATTGAAAACGGATTCTCAGCTGGTGCGCTGTGGCGTCAATCCCTTGACTATTCCAGTTTTTAGCTCCCTGT
>CAYGVA010000115.1:0-13141 GCA_964353225.1 uncultured Leptolyngbya sp. | reverse complement strand
TGAGTCTCGCTGGGTACGCCCAACGGCTCAAAAGCTTAAATCCCCGAGAGGTGCGCGCACTCCGATCACCCAGGAGAAACCCCTCCCTCTCAACATCAGTCCCCAAGCGTGCCATTCCACCCCACCCTGTATCGTTAACAGCAGGTCCCATCCCTTGCCGCCCGATCGCCCCCCATGGCCTACTACATCTCCCCTCGCTTCCTCGACAAACTCGCCATTCACATCACCAAAAACTACCTCGACCTGCCGGGGGTTAGGGTGCCCGTCATTCTGGGTGTCCATGGCCGCAAAGGCGAAGGCAAAACCTTCCAGTGCGACCTCGTCTACGAACGCATGGGCATTGAAGTCGTTGCCATCTCCGGCGGTGAGCTAGAGAGCCCCGACGCTGGGGACCCGGCCCGCCTGATTCGCCTGCGCTACCGCGAAGCCGCCGAACTGGTCAAGGTGCGCGGCGTCATGGCCGTGTTGATGATCAACGATCTCGATGCCGGGGCGGGGCGCTTTGACGCCATGACCCAGTACACGGTCAACACTCAGTTGGTCAACAACACCCTGATGAACATTGCCGATAACCCCACCAATGTGCAACTGCCAGGGAGCTACGATGACCAACCCATCCAGCGGGTGCCGATCATTGTCACCGGCAATGACTTTTCAACCCTTTACGAACCTTTGGTGCGGGATGGCCGCATGGAAAAGTTTTATTGGCAGCCCGATCGCCAAGATCGCCTCGGCATTGTCGGCGGTATTTTTGCCCCCGACAACCTGCCCCCCAACGCCATTGAAACCCTGGTGAATCAATTCACGGATCAGGCGGTTGACTTTTATAGCGCCCTCCGAGCCCGCCTCTACGATGGGCAGGTCCGCGACTTCATCCACGCCATAGGGTTGCCCAATGTCTCATTGCGGGTGGTGAATAGCACCCATCGCCCCACCTTTGAGAAACCTAATTTCAGCCTCGATCACGTGATCGCCATTGGACAAGAAATGGTGACCGAGCAGCGGCAACTACAAGAGATGCGCCTGGGGGATCAATATAATCGTGCCCTGCGGGAGCGCAGCCCTGCCCCTGCTACCCCCTTCTATCGCCAGTATGTTGCCCTAGACCCATCGGCCAACGGCACCCGCAATGGCGATGAATCCACCCCAGCCCACCAACCCCATTCACCACCGGCCCCGCCCTCGCAACTCACGAATGACGTGATGGATCAGGTGCGCAGCCTGTTGAGTCAGGGCTATCGAGTTGGCATGGAATATGCCGATCGCCGTCGGTTTCGAACCAATGCCTGGCAGGGTTGCGCCACTGTGCAAACAGCGGATCTGCCGGACGCCACCGCTGCCCTGGAAAGCTGCTTAGCTAGCCACCCCCAGGACTATGTGCGCCTCATCGGCATTAACCCTAAAACCAAGCAGCGGGTTCTAGAGCAGATTATTCACCGACCCTAGCCGGGTCGGTGCTTTGGTTGGGTGCAGGAGAATAAGTGGTTTCTTCCGTCCAGCTAGATAGGATGGGGTTGTCCAATGAACCAGTGATCTCCCCGTATGGCGCAGACCCCGATCGCAACCGTTACCTTTCAAGGCCAAACCGTCACCTGTGACGTCGGGGCAAACTTGCGGCAAGTACTGCGACACGATCAGCTTGCCGTCCACAATGGCGGTGCGAAGGTCATTAATTGTCGGGGTTTGGGTACTTGCGGCACCTGCGCCGTGCAAATTGAGGGGCCGGTGTCTGATGTAAATTGGCGCGATCGCGCCCGGCGATCGTTACCCCCCCACGATCCGCAAAGGGACCTGCGATTGGCCTGCCAGACCCAGGTTTTAGGGGATATTCACGTCATCAAATACGACGGCTTTTGGGGGCAAGGCACCCAACCGGCCCCATCGCCCCCAGAGTAAGGGATCGGTTTTACGGGAAGGCCATTATCATAGGAAACATTGGCACCTGCCATGGCGTGCCGTTTTGACGATGGTCTGTAGGGGGTTGTGATGAGTCGATATTTGTTGGGCGGCCTGCTGATTTTTGCAACGATCGCCACCTTGTTTGGGGTGGGGTCGAGTGAAGGGCTGATGAGCCGCCTTGATCGCGGCCTGCGGGCCTCGCGAGATGCGATTTCGGCTAACCCAGCATCGGCCTCCAATACCACCACCCTGGAGGATGCGGGCCAAAACGTCCAGCGGCAAGTCACCCCCGATGGCGTGGCCGCAACCGGCAATACGGTCCCCAATACCACCAACACCGAAAATACCCCAACCGACGGCACCACCGGTACCAACGCGACCGATGGTGGCACCACCGGGGCAACCGGCGGCTCCCAACCCAACCAGGACCCCATTCCCGCCCTGTGGTAATTTTGGGTTTCTCGTTTTCAGGTGGGCATCACATCAGTTGCTCGCCCCATTGCACACCACCACCCGATGCGCGCTATGGCTGATACACCCGATGTCCTCATTGTGGGGGGAGGCGTCATCGGCCTAGGCATTGCCCTGCGCTTACGGCAGCAGGGTGTTGCCGTGACGGTGCTCAGCCGTGACTTTGCCGAAGCGGCCAGTCACATGGCGGCGGGTATGCTAGCCCCCGGCGCTGAGGCCATTCCCCCAGGCCCCTATTTAGACCTATGCCGTCGTAGCCTCGCCCGCTATGGCGACTGGTCTCAAAAATTAGAAGCCCTCACCGGCCAATCCATTGGCTACTGGCCCAGCGGCATCTTAGCCCCCCAATATGAGCCCCCAGCGACGATCTCTCCAGATACGGCTGGCACCTGGTTAGAGGCCGCCACCGTTCACCATTATCAAGCGGGCCTGAGTGGGGCCATTGCCGGGGCTTGGTGGTATGGCGATGAGGGCCAAGTGGATAACCGGGCGTTGGCCCAAACCCTACGGCTTGCAGCCCAAGAGGCGGGGGTAGATCTGCAAGAAGGGATCACCGTCCAAGGGTTTCAGCGCCAGGGTGACCATATTCAGCAGGTCTACACCACAGCTGGCCCCTTTCAAGCCGGACAGTATGTTTTGGCCACGGGGGCTTGGGCCAATGACCTGCTGCCTATTCCGGTCTCTCCGGTGAAGGGCCAAATGGCGGCGGTGCAGGTGCCCCCAGGTTATGGCCATCCTCAGCCGTTGCAACGGGTGCTGTACGGCCCTGGTATCTATATTGTGCCGCGCCGCCAGGGTCGCATCGTACTTGGGGCCACCGCTGAGGCGGTTGGTTTTACCCCTGGCAATACCCCCAGTGGCCTGACCCACCTCTTTGCCCAAGCCAGCCGTCTGTACCCCGTCCTAAAGGATTTCCCCGTCCAGGAATGTTGGTGGGGCTTTCGCCCTGGTACCCCCGATGAAGCGCCGATTTTAGGGCCGGGTCCTGCCGACAACCTGACCCTCGCCACCGGTCACTACCGCAATGGTATTTTGCTAATGCCGATTACTGCGGAATTGATCGCCGACCAGATTTTGGGTCGCCCCGATCCGCTCTTGGCGGACTTTTCTTGGGAGCGGTTTCATCAGTCCCCTCCTCTTGCCGATGCCATCCTTGTCAATGCCATTGCCCCTCAGCCTATGCAAGTTTTAGACCGTCCCAATCCTGCCCCCGATCAGTCCCTCCCCCAGCCTGCGGGCATGGCGGTCGAGTCATCCCCCCTGGTTATTGCGGGTCGCCCCTTTCGATCGCGGCTCATGACTGGCAGCGGCAAATATCGAGATTTATCGGTGATGAACCAGGCGATCGCCGCCAGCGGCTGCGAAATCGTCACCGTAGCGGTGCGGCGGGTGCAAACCAATGCCCCCGGCCATGAGGGTCTGGCGGAGGCGCTGGATTGGACGCAGCTCTGGATGTTGCCTAATACGGCGGGGTGCAAAACCGCTGAGGAGGCGGTACGGGTTGCCCGATTGGGGCGAGAGATGGCCAAGCTCCTCGGTCAGGAAGACAACAACTTTGTGAAATTAGAAGTCATTCCCGACGCCAAATACTTGCTCCCCGACCCCATTGATACCCTCAAAGCCGCAGAACAGTTGGTGAAAGAAGGGTTTGCGGTATTGCCCTACATCAATGCCGATCCGCTTTTAGCCAAACGCCTAGAGGAAGCGGGTTGTGCCACGGTGATGCCCCTGGGCTCCCCCATTGGCTCTGGTCAGGGCATTCGCAACCAGGCCAACATTCAAATCATTGTGGAGAATGCCTCGATTCCGGTGGTGGTGGATGCGGGCATTGGCACCCCCAGTGAAGCCGCCCAGGCCATGGAGTTGGGGGCCGATGCTTTGCTGATTAATACGGCGATCGCCCAAGCCGCTGATCCAGTGGCCATGGGACGGGCCATGGGGCTGGCTACGGAGGCGGGACGGTTGGCCTATGCGGCGGGGCGCATTCCCATCAAATCCCACGCCAGTGCCAGCTCCCCTTTGACGGGGACGATTACGAACCCAGCGGCCTGAGCCCCATTCAAGCCGTAGGGTAAATTGGAGCCTTATGGTTTTGTTGCCCCTGTTGTTGAGTTGACTATGCGCCTATATATCGTTTCTGGGCTGGCGATCGCTTTTCTAGCCATCCTATTTGCCCTGCAAAATACCAACTTAGTCACCATCAACCTATTGGGGTTGCAGTACCAACAATCCCTAGCATTAGTGTTGCTGCTGACCCTCGCGATCGGTGTGATCGTCGGCCTTTTAGTCTCTATCCCCGCCGTGATTCGCCGGGGATGGCGGGTCAGCCGTTTCCAAAAGCAAACCGATACCCTCAGCGGGCTCCTCCAAGACACCGAGCAGCAGGTTGCCACAGAAACTCAACGGGTCCAGGCGGTACACCAGCGCTATCAAGACTTGCTCAGCGCCCTAGACCTAAAGGAAAGCACGACCGGTTTGCTCCACAGCAGCATCCTCAAGCAAGCCTTGACCCGACAACTCACAGCCCTGATGGCGGCGGCCAGTGATCCGCCTTCATGCTTCAGTCTAGTGATGGTGAAAGTGCAGTGTGATCTGGTGAATGGCATGGACCGCCAACAATTGTGGCGGGGGCTGACTCACAACCTGCAGCAGGCAGCCACGGAGCAAACTTGGTTCTATAGTGACGGCCAGGGTTTGTACTTGGCGACGGTCAAAGGTCTGGATGCTAAGGCCACCAGCAAATATGGTGAAACCCTACAAGCAGCGATTTTAGCGTCACCGCCACCGGTGGCGGCCCCCATGACCCTACAGGCCAGTGTGGGCGGCGCGATCGCCAGCACCGCCGCCCCAGTGGATGCCCTGCAATTGATCAACACCGCCCAGACTGCCCTGACCCAAGCCCAAGAGCGAGGGCGCAATCGACTCCGGTTTTTAGAGGCTGACTCCTAACCGTTTAAGAAATTTAACCCTACCCTGCTAAAACTTAAAGAATCAAAACAAATCCGTCAGCAGTGGCTTCAACTCCCCCTAGATTGAAAGGGATTGTCGTCCTTCATTCGACTAAGGCAAAGCGCTGAGCCTGCCTGGCGGTGATTAGAGCAATTGCCCATCCGGTCAGGACAAGACGGCGCGCTGTGGCTGCACGAAACATCAGAGTGCTCCTGGATGTCCAAATCGGATGGGCCAGCACTATATGGCACAAATTCCCTGAGACCCTCTCCCGCTATGTCCTTGACCCCTGGGGTGTGTAATTCATCCTTTTGGCACAAGACGGTGAAACCCCAGCCCCTGGCTTTTGCCCGTCAGACCAAGCTGTCTAAGGTGTTCGCCCAGATGACCGCCGCGCCAGAGTGGGGCTGTGTGTTAGCACTTCATCGCCGCAAGGTGGTGGGCATTGCCACCCGCCAGGATTTGCTACGGGCGATCGCCCAGCAGCCAGACCCGTCCCAACTGTGCCTCGGCGACGTGGTGAGCCGTCCTGTGATCACCGTCTCCCAGGCTGACTTACGAGAGGTGGCCCCCATCCTAGAGCAGTTGACCCGCCATGACATCCGCTACCTCCCGGTGCTCAATGACCGCGATCACCTGGTCGGCTTAATTGACAAAACCTGCCTTCTAGAAGACCTCCAGGATCAGAGCACAGCCGTGCAGCTCCACCGCCAAGATCAGCGCACCCAACTCTTGGCCGAAATCACCCTCAAAATTCGCCAATCGTTACAGCTCAAGGAGATCTTGCACACGACGGTTAATGAGGTGCAGCGGCTGCTCAATGCTGATCGGGTTTTGATTTATCAGGTATTGCCCGATGGTACGGGTAAGCCCATCAGTGAGGCGGTGGTTGCGCCCTATCCGGCAATTTTGGGGTATTCCTTTCCGGAGGAGGTTTTCCCGGAAGCCTACCAAACCCTCTATGCCCAGGGGCGAGTGCAGGCGATCTCCGATGTCCATGCCCCCGAGTCGGGGTTGGCAGACTGCCTGGTCGATTTCATCAAGCAATGGGGAATCCAATCGAAGCTGATTGTCCCGATTGTGCACCCCCTGCCGCCGGAGCAATCGGTGGGTGATGCGCCCCTGCGGAACCATTTGTGGGGCCTGCTGATTGCCCACCAATGTCGCAGTCCTCGCCAATGGACCGAGTTTGAGCTAGAGCTGATGCAGCAATTGGCGGATCAGATCAGCATTGGCCTATCCCAAGGGCAAATGCTGGAATATCTGGAGGAGCGGGTGAAGCTGCGAACCGCTGAGCTGACCCAGGCCAACTGGGCGCTGCACCAAGAAATTCAAGAGCGCAAACAAATTGAGGTGGCCCTGCGGCAAAGTGAAGAACAAGTACGCCTGATCACCAATAATCTGCCGGTTCTGATTGCCTATGTAGACCGTGAGCAATGCTATCGCTTCAATAACCAAGCCTACGAATATTGGCTGGGGCAAACCCCCGAGGCGATTCATGGCATGTCCATCAAAGCACTGATGGGCGCAGCCTATTATCAAAATATTCAGACCTATGTTGAAACTGCGTTGGCGGGCACTCAAGTCACCTATGAAAGTGAACTCACCTTTAAGGGAGGACGCAGCCATTCGGTGAGCGTGACTTATATTCCCCACATTGAAGACGGGGGTAGGGCGGGGCCGTCGCACATTAAGGGCTTTTTTGCCCTGACGATGGATATTAGCGATCGCAAGGCGATCGAACGCATGAAAGATGAATTTATTGCTGTGGTTAGCCATGAATTGCGGACCCCCCTCACGTCCCTCCACGGCTCCCTCAAATTGATCGCCACGGGGCGGTTGGGGCACCTGTCTGACGAAGGCCAGCAAATGCTGGATGTGGCCGATGAAAATACCGATCGACTGGTGCGTTTGGTCAACAATGTCTTAGACCTGCAGCGAATCGAATCGGGTGAAGTCACCATGGATGCCCATCACTGTGATGCGGCTGATTTGATCGTGCAGGCCGCTGAGTCGATGCAGGCGATCGCCCGCCAACAGGGCATTAAAATTCAGACCCAACTAGACTCCATTGCCATCTGGGCAGACCCCGATTACATCGTTCAAACGTTGACTAATCTGATCGGCAATGCCATTAAATTTTCACCCCCCGGCCATGGCATTGATGTCACCGTTCAGCCCTATTTTGAATCCGCGTTACCCCCGCGATTATCCAATGCCACTTTTCACCATCGCCCCTCCTTACCCGCGATGGCCCTGTTCTGTGTGCAAGATCAGGGTCAAGGCATTCCCTCTGACAAACTCAACAGTATTTTTGAGCGGTTTCAACAGGTGGACTCCTCTGATTCCCGCAAGAAAGGCGGTACGGGCTTAGGTCTCACCATTTGCCGAAAAATTGTTGAGCAACATGGCGGTCAAATTTGGGCCGAAAGCCAGATGGGGGTGGGCAGTTGTTTCTATTTCACCGTCCCCTTGATGACCCCTAGCGCGACCTAAACACCATGACCTCAAAACGTGTCCTCGTTGTTGACGATGAAGAATCTATCCAAAAGGTGGTTAGCCTGAGTTTAAAGATGGAAGCCAACTGGGATATTCTGACCGCATCCTCAGGGGAAGAAGGCATTGTCCAGGCAGAAATCCATGGTCCAGATGTGATTTTATTGGATGTGATGATGCCGGAGATGGATGGCATTGCGACCTTCGAAGTGCTTTGTAACAATCCCCGGACACAGGCGATTCCAGTGGTGTTGCTCACCGCTAAAACCCGCACCGCCGAGAAGCGCTTGTTCCAAAAGATCGGCGTTGCTGGGGTGATTACAAAACCCTTTAATCCGTTAACCTTAGCCAGTCAAATCGCCAATTTGCTGGATTGGCCCCTGTGAACCATGCGCGTACTCTTGATCGACGATGATGATGCCCTCGCGGCCTTGCTTACCCAGCAGTTGACCGCCCAAAATTATGTCGTGGATCGGGTGGCCGATGGCGAAACCGGTTGGGCCTATAGCTCAACCTTTGAGTACGACCTGATCATTTTGGATTGGATGCTGCCCCAGCTCAATGGTATTCATCTCTGTCAGCGGCTGCGCGATCAGGGTTATGGGGTGCCGATTCTGCTGCTCACGGCCAAGGACGAGCAAACCGATAAGGTGCGTGGTCTAGAAGCGGGGGCGGACGATTACGTGGTCAAGCCCTTCGATATTGAAGAATTGCTGGCCCGCATTCGGGTGTTACTGCGGCGGGCGCTGACCGAGGCGGCACCGATGTTGACTTGGGGTGATCTGTGTCTCGATCCGATCAGTTGTGAGGTGACTTACCACGGACAACTGGTTGCCCTCACCGCCAAAGAATATGCGCTGTTGGAATTATTTCTGCGCCATAGTCACCAAGTGTTTGGGGCCAGCACGCTCCTCGATCGCATTTGGTCTTCTGAAGCCTTTCCCAGTGAGGCGACCGTGCGCTCCCACATTCGCGGTTTACGGCGCAAGCTCAAGGCGGTCGGTGCCCCCGCCGACTTAATCGAAACGGTGCACGGTCTGGGATATCGTCTCAAAACCCAATCCCTAGCGGCCGCCAACGATCGCGATCCCGTCCACCCCACCCAGGGTGATCGTCAGGCTCAGTATCTAGAGGGACTCATCCGGGCCTGGCGAGCCCATAAAGGGGATAGCCTTGAGCGCTGGCACTACTTGACACAAGTGGCCCATACCCTGGGTCAAAAAAGTCTGAGTGAGCAACAACGGACCCAGGCCCAGCAAATGGCCCATAGCCTCGCCGGCACCTTAGGCACCTTTGGCTTGATGGAAGGGTACCGCCTAGCACTGCAATTAGAGCAACTCCTGCACTTGACAATCCACTTCTCCCCCACCCAGACGGCTCAATTTCAGACCCTGGTCGCCACCCTCGGCCATGCCCTCGATGAGACCCCCCAGTTGGTTTGCCCCCTAGAGGAAGACGCCCCTCGTCCACTAGAGCTTCTCATCTTGGATGTCAATGAAATGCCCCACATTCAGCAGATCACAGCGCTGGCGGTGGCCCAAGGCTTTCAAACCACAGTGGCGGCCTCCATTGAAGCGGCCACTGTGGGGTTATCTCTGCTCAATACGCCCCCGGCTGACCTGCCAACCGAGCCCCTCGCTGAAGCCCCGGATTTAGTGCTAGTTAACCTGGTGGCCGGTGAAGCCGATCCCCTGTTAGAAGAACCGATTTTGCACCGGTTACTGCAATTTATTAGTCGGTTTACGGCAGTTTGGCCCCAGTTGCCCGTGCTCGTCATTACACCCCAAGCCGACTTTGGCAACCGCCTCGATTTGGTGCGTCGCGGTGGGGCCATCATTCTCGAATATCCGGTGATTCCGGCAGAGGTCTTAGCAATGATTACCCAGGCGACGCACCCGAGCGATCGCCTCAGCAAAATCATGATTGTTGATGACGATGCGTACCACCTACAGCACGTGACGCAGCTTTTGCAGTCCTGGGACTTTCAAATTACCCCCCTGGCGAACCCCCAACGGTTTTGGAGCCTATTTACCCAGGTGGCACCCGATTTGCTCATCCTAGATATTGAAATGCCCCACATCAACGGATTTGAGCTGTGTCAGGTGCTGCGCAGTAATCCCCGTTGGCAACATTTACCGATTGTCTTTCTGAGCATCCATGGCGATGCGGCCAAACAAAATCAAGCCTTTGCCCTGGGGGCCGATGACTACATTACCAAGCCCATCGAAGGACAAAACTTAGTGCTGCGCATCCAAAGCCGACTGAAGCGATATCAAGCTTGTGTGCGATCGCCTCAAACCGTGAAACTGGCCAGCTAGTACCTGACGGCATCAGTTCCCGCACAATGGCAGATAGCAGGGGAGCATGAGGCGCTAGGGGGCGAGATATCGCTTGGGCTATTTTGTTTTCACCGGGCATTCGTCCGGACAATTGCCACAGGCGCAAAGCGCCTCGCAGCCTGCTCCCAACCGAACTGACGACTGCCATAACGGCGATTTATTAAGTTCTTTAAACCCAGTCCTGATCATCTCGCTCCAAGGCCGCCAACCCTGGGGATGCACTGCACGAGGCTTGCACAGGGTTAAGGCAAGGTAAGGATACTCACCCTGATAACTTTTAAGCACGATGGCTCAAGCGCGACATGGCTCCCTGCGGGACCAACAACATCCGGCTATCCGCCAATTGGCTGGCATCATTGAAACCCTCTGGCGCGGTCAGTTGGCCACCTACGCCTACGACACCCCCACCGACTTGGGGCATGTGGAAGGCCTACTGGAAGGGGAGCGGTTGATCATCGAGAATCACTGCTATCAGACCCCCCAATTTCGCAAACTTCATTTGGAGTTGGCGAAGGTGGGCAAAAACCTAGATATCTTGCACTGCGTGATGTTTCCCAGGGTGAACTTTAACTTGCCCATTTTTGGGGTTGACATTGTCGCCGGACCAGGGGGAATCAGTGCAGCCATTGTAGATTTATCACCGGTTTCTCCCAACCGATCCTTACCCACGCCCTATGGGGAGGCGCTAGAAGACTTACCCTCGGTCACCTTTTCTCAACCGCGTGCCTTACCGGATTGGGGAGATATTTTTTCCCGGTTTTGCCTATTTGTGCGGCCCATTACCCCCGAAGAAGAAATCAGTTTCTTAGATCAGGTCACTCAATTTTTGTCGATTCATTGTCAACTGGCCTCTAGCGCTGTCCCAATTCAATCCATAGAAGAATATGAATCCATCCTGGCCGGACAGCACCGCTACTGTTCACAACAGCAGCAAAATGACAAAACTCGACGAATTCTAGAGCGCGCTTTTGGGGCGGAATGGGCTGATCGGTACCTGCAAACCATGTTGTTTGACTGCGTCAATGCGACAAACCATGACGCAAATGTAACAGAAGGTAACGTTCTCTCAGTTTAAAAAAAGCGATTTCTAATCCATGCAAGCCTTGTCCGGTAAAGGTTTAGCCCCTTGTAAAGGATTAGACACATGGTTGTGCACAAGAACTGCACAAGTGAATTGATTAAATTTGATTGGTATTCGAAAGGCCACTGAGTCTTGATGGTTTTAACCACTAAGACTCAGTTCTCTCAAAGCTTGATATTTAGACCTTTTTGTGGGTATTAAATCATCTGGTTTTGAGCTCTGTTTAAAAAATGATGTTCGACATAAGTGGGCTTATTGCTCTTTAGGGTTACGCTCTCCTCTCTAAGGGGTAAAAGGCTTTAAGTTACACCGAACATCTTGACGACAGATCATGCCAATCGAGGCCAGTTCTATGCGCGTGTTCAGAGTAGGAGATTTTTTCCATGTTCGACGCCTTTACAAAAGTTGTTTCCCAAGCCGATGCACGGGGACAGTACGTCAGCGATAGCCAAATCAGCGCTCTCAGCCAGTTTGTGTCTGATGGCACTAAGCGGATTGATGTGGTGAACCGCCTGACCGGTAACGCTTCCACCATTGTTGCCAATGCCGCTCGCGCTTTGTTTGCCGAGCAGCCTCAACTGATTGCTCCCGGCGGAAATGCCTATACCAATCGCCGTATGGCCGCTTGTTTGCGGGATATGGAAATTGTCTTACGCTACGTCACCTATGCCGTATTCACCGGCGATGGCAGTGTGCTCAACGATCGCTGCTTGAATGGCCTGCGTGAAACCTATGTTGCCCTAGGCGTCCCCGGTGGTTCCGTGGCAGAAGGGGTTAACAAGATGAAGGATGCTGCGATTGCGATCGCCAATGACCGCGCTGGTATCACCCAGGGCGACTGTAGCTCCCTCATGGCTGAGCTAGGCGGCTATTTTGACCAAGCTGCTTCAGCGGTTGGTTAAGCCCCAGTCCGAATTGTTGACAATCCTTTTGCAAACCTTTTAGAGAGATATTTTCCATGAAGACCCCCATGACTGAAGCAGTTGCAGCTGCTGATTCCCAAGGTCGTTTCCTGAGCAGCTCTGAGCTCCAGGTTGCTTTTGGTCGGCTTCGCCAAGCCGAAGCTGGTCTAGCAGCGGCTCAAGCCCTTTCTAGCAAGGCAGATGGTCTGGTGAGTGCTGCTGCCCAAGCGGTGTATACCAAGTTCCCCTACACCACCCAAATGCAGGGTAACAACTACGCTTCTACCAGCGAAGGTAAAGCTAAGTGTGCTCGCGATATCGGCTACTACCTGCGCATGGTCACCTACTGCCTGATTGCCGGTGGCACTGGCCCCATGGATGACTATTTGATCGCGGGTGTTGCTGAAATCAACAGCACCTTTGAGCTGTCTCCCAGCTGGTATATCGAAGCACTCAAGCACATCAAAGCTAACCACGGTCTGAGTGGCGATGGTGCGAGTGAGGCTAACTCCTACATCGACTATGCCATCAATGCCTTGAGCTAACCGCAAGGTTGACGCCCGATGCCTAGCCCTAGCACAGCGCATCAGCCGATGGCAGGGGTTAGGCATTGGGCGTCAGTTGTTTTAGCAGTCGATAGCCCCATGGGGGTTAAGACTGTCAGCCATTTTGATTCTGTGCTGAGCATCAGGACGATCCGAGGTATCCCGATCAAAATGGCCAGCGCTATATACCTGCTTGAGAAACTCCTATGACCAGTGCAACTTCCGCCAGACTACTAGGGTTTGAACCCCTGGCTCAAACTCCCCCCACTGAGTTACGAGCCCATGCTACCGATGCCGACATTAAAGCCGTGATTTGGGCCGCCTACCGTCAGGTATTGGGCAATGACCACATCATGCAATCCGAGCGTCTGACCAGTGCTGAATCCTTGCTGACCCACGGCCATGTCAGGGTTCAAGATTTTGTGCGCGCTTTGGCGCTCTCAGAGCTCTATAAACAAA
>CAYGVA010000114.1:0-13150 GCA_964353225.1 uncultured Leptolyngbya sp. | reverse complement strand
CCCTAGAAAAATACGGCTGCCAACCCCCACCACCGCTAACTCTGGATCATTGAGCAGGGGAGATATTGCCCCTGGGTTGGCATAGACTGCATTACCCAGATTGGGCTGTAGGGGGCCTAGGTAGGTGGCGAGGGGGCGATCGCCCCCATTCACCCCCACAATAAAATTTTGATAGAGATTGCGGGGGTTAAACAGATAAAACTGGTTGATCGTATCTCGGGTGATGGTGGTCTCTAGGGTGGCTCGGGGGTAGCAGTCAGTCACCTGCCCTTGGGCCTGTACCTGCACCGATTTGCCAGCGATGAGATCGGCAATCACATGGCCGCCCCCGTATGCCACCGGGCGGGCACTTTCCCCTGGGGCACTGGGGGCGGCTGCCTGCCCAGCCCCTAGATAGAGATCCACGGCCCCAAATCCGGCATAGGCCAAGACGCCGTTTAAGTAACATTCGCGGATTTTGATCGGCGGGTCCGTATGGCCTAAATTCAGGATGGCCCCTGAGGATTCCATGGGCTCAAAGGTGCCGGTGGTGACCACATCGACCACCTTAAATGCTGCCTTTACGCCGACTTCAGCAGCCCTTGCCTTAAAGGCGGTAGCGGTTTCGACCACCACTTGCCGCTTACGGATGCGATCGTTAATCTCGTCCAGGGTGCGCATGGGCAGAGTCTTTGGAACGCCAAAGTTGATATCCCAAAAAGCCACCCATGATGACAGATGGGGTTAACACCATGGCCAAGCTCACGGCATCAGTGGCGGGTATGGACCAATGGGGAGCCCACTGCCGAATGGCGATCGCTAGCAACAAGGAGGGCACCAAGAGTTTCAGCAAAAACCAGAGTATTTCTAGGGTGGCGGTGACCATGGCTAGGCCCGCCGAATATTGAGACAACACCAATCTTGTCGTCGCCATAGGGTCGCCACCACCCAGCCATGCTGCTCTAGGGTGTCAGCCACTACCTTTGACTGTTCTAGCAATATGCCGCTCAAGATACCCCAGGTGGTGGGTTTAGAAATTTCTCCCATTTGGGGAATCAAGTCTAGAATCACCTCCGCCAGAATATTGCAGAGAATGCCATCGACGGGCTCGCTCAAGGTGCTGACCAACTGGTCTAAACTGCCCTGTTGCACGACTAGGCGATCGCTGGGCAAGCCATTCATGGCTCGGTTTTCAGCGGTGGCTTTGACGGCTAACTCATCGGTATCAATGGCATAGGCGCGTTTTGCCCCCAGTAGCAACGCCCCAATCGACAGAATGCCGGAGCCACAGCCAACATCAGCAATAATGGCCCCTTGGCCCTCTCCATCTAGGCGCATTTCTAAAGACTCTAGGCAAAGTTGGGTGGTGGCATGGGCTCCAGTGCCAAAGGCCACCCCCGGATCCAGCTTGATGATCTTGCGGTCGGTTTTTGGGGGGGGTAACCAGGCGGGGTTGATCAAGAGGCGATCGCCCAGTTTTTGCGGATGCCAATGTTGCTTCCAACTTTTTGACCAATCCTCTTCGTCAATCATGCCCCAACTGGTTTGGGGCAGGGGCAACTGGGCGCAAAGAGCATCTTGCCGCATCAGTAAGGTCATGGCCGCCACATCCAGCAGCTCAAAGGCATCCTGGGGAAAATAAGCCCGAATCAGCCGCTGACCAGACTTCCGTTGGCTAGAGGTGCCACGGGCACCCAGCACTTCAAACCGCCAGAAGATGCTGTCTTCTAGAGCCGGGTCACAAAGGACCTGAATATCCCACCAATGCTTGACCAAAGATTTTTCCACGCACGGCTAACCCGCCTCACCCCCCTAAAGGGTACAGCGGTAGAGTATCAGCGATCGCCCCTACAGATCGACCTACAGACTGACTGTATACGCATCCCGCACCCCTGGCACCTTCGTGATTTCCGAGAGAATGCCTTCGGGGAGGGGATCGTCAATGCTCAGCACCATCACCGCATCCCCCCGAACGATCTTACGGCCCACCTGCATACTGGCGATGTTGACATTAAAGCTGCCCAACAGCGAGCCGATTTTGCCAATAATACCGGGCATGTCTCGGTGCAGGGTAAAGAGCATGTGTCGCGTCGGCGGCACGTTGATCGGGAAGTCATTGACATCCGTAACGCGGATCTCGCTGCCCCCCAACAACACCCCGGTGACCGCATGTTCCCCCAGGGAGCCCTTCGCAGTCAGGGTCAAAGAACCGGCATAGTCGCGGCTGGTGGTGTCGCGGGTCTCAATCACATGGATGCCCCGCTCCTTCGCTTCAATGCTGGCATTGACATAGTTGACCCGCTCTTGCAACGCATGGGATAGCAATCCTTTTAGGGCTGCAATCACCACGGGTTGACTGTCATTTTGGGCGACATCTCCTTTAAGTTGCACATTCAAGGACTCGACCCGGCCCCCCGCCAACTGCCCCACCAGGTTACCCAAGGTTTCGGCCAGTTGTAGGTAAGGGCGCATTTGCTCCATGACGTCGGCCCGCAACCCTGGGATATTCACCGCAGAACGGGCAGGGAGACCCAGCAGGACATCGCGGATTTGCTCCGCCACATCAATGGCCACATTCACCTGGGCTTCTTCGGTGGAGGCCCCTAAGTGGGGGGTCAAGACGATGGCCCGATCTAGATCCCGTAGGGGCGACTCTGCCAAGGGTTCTTGGGCATAGACATCGAGGGCTGCACCGGCGATTTTGCCCTCGCTTAGGGCTGCCGCTAAGGCCACCTCATCAATAATGCCGCCTCGGGCACAGTTAATGATGCGAGCCGTGGGTTTCATGGTCGCCAGGGTCGTTTCGTTAATGAGGTTGGCGGTCTCTGGGGTCTTGGGGAGATGCAGGGTAATGTAATCGGCTTCTCGCATGAGCAAATCCATATCCACTAGGCGGCAGCCCAACTGGTCGGCCCGCTCTGTGGAAATAAATGGGTCGTAGGCCAGCAGCTTCATGCCGAGGGCGCGGCCAACGGTGGCCACATGGGAGCCGATTTTGCCCAGCCCCATGACCCCGAGGGTTTTCTTGTAGACTTCTACCCCGGTGAACGCCTTGCGGTTCCATTCATTGGCTTTAACAGATTTATCCGCCGACGGAATATGGCGGGATAGGGACAGCATCATGGCGATCGCATGTTCTGCCGCCGCAATGGTGTTGCCCTCAGGGGAATTGACCACCACGATGCCGCGACGGGTGGCCATAGGAACATCGACGTTATCGACCCCCACCCCAGCTCGGCCAATAATTTTGAGCTGTTGCCCTGCTTCAATAACTTCTTTGGTGACCTTGGTACCGGAGCGAATCATCAAGGCATCATATTCAGGGATAATCTTGACGAGTTCCTCAGGAGACAGCTTGGTTTTGACATCCACCTGTGCCACTTGGGAGAGGATATCTAAACCAGCTTGATCAACGGGATCAGAGACGAGAACCTTGGCCATGGTATTGCAGAAAATCTCACAAAAATAACCCCTAAACCCGCTGAACGTTAACAGACATCAAACGGGTACAGGAGTTGTTTCAGCGTTAATTTTACTGCAAAGCTGCCAGACCAATACTGTTAAGAATCTGAAGCCTCCCAGGCATTAAATAAAGCCGCTAGCACTTGGTTCGAAAAGAGAAAGCCAGCTGGATCACTCAGGCAAATTCGGGGGGTTGGATGGGTTTCAAAAACCACCCAACCTTTTGCCACAAAAGGCCGCAGGACCGGCGTTAGGCGCGGTAGGACCTCAGCCCCAAACCGCTCAACCAGGGTCAGCACCGTTATCCCCTCCGCCAGCCGTAGCCCCAACATCAGGTGATCCAATAGCTGTTCCGTTAGGGGGGTCGGTGCGCAATCTAGGGTGCCGTGCCGTTGCGCGTAGCCCTCTACCCACTGCTGGTAGGCGTGGGTGGTGCGGGGACGCCCAAACCGTTGGTAATCGGTGTAGCTGGTGGCGGCCATGCCAAAGCCGTAGTAGGGGCGATTTTCCCAATAGACCCGGTTGTGGCGGCATTGGTGCCCTGGCTGGGCGTAGTTAGAAATTTCGTAATGGTCGTAGCCCGCTGTGGTGAGTTCACGCTGGGCCAGACGGTACATATCGGCGGTGGTGGTCTCTCGGGGGAGCGGGGCTTCTCCGGGCTGGTAGCGCCGCTCAAAGACGGTGCCGGGTTCTACGGTGAGGTCGTACACCGATAGGTGATGGGGGGCAAGGGCGATCGCCTGGTCCAAATTGGCTTGCCATGTCCCTAGGGATTGATGGGGCAGCCCCGAAATTAAATCGAGACTCCAACTGGGGATCTGAACTGCCTTGAGATCGGCCACCGCCTGCTCAATGTCGATAACGCGGTGGGTGCGACCACAGGCCGCCAGCTCCTCATCCTGAAAGGTTTGCACCCCTAAGCTGACCCGGTTTAGCCCCAAATCAACTAAGGCTTGCAGCTGCGATCGCCCAAACGTACCGGGATCCATTTCCATCGAGATCTCGGCATCGGAATCAATGCCAACCCGATGGTCTAAGGCGGTCAAGATCTGTTCGACCTGGGCCGCCGCCAATAATGAAGGGGTGCCGCCACCGAAGAAAATTGTCTTTAGGGGAGGCGAAACCATTGGGGTTGCCTGGATCTCTCGGCAGAGGGTATCGACATAGGTCTGAATCGTGCCTGAGGTTTCCCCCTGGACGTGATCACCCATGATCGTGATCGCAAAGTCACAGTAAAAGCAGCGGCGGCGGCAGAAGGGAATATGAATGTAGGCGGCCTCTGGAGGGGGGGCTGCCGCTGGCGAAATCACTGGAGAAGGGTAAAGGGACAACGGCATCTGGGTGTAAAGTGTGAAAATTTACTGCAAAGCGGATACGAAAGGCCGTTGAAATGAAGACGGTGCTCCCGCTGATTCGATAAAATTCCTGAGTCCTGGTTAGCCAAACATACGTTCCGCAAACCATCAGCCCGCAAACACAAGCCCGCAAACAATGCTAGATGCACTGATTGTATTTTCATTCATATTCGCGGGGGCCGGGATTGGGTTCTATGCCCCTGATCTATTGCCCGCTGAATCCCTCAAGCAAGTCAATAGCTTGGAGGGGCTCAGCTCCGTGACGGGCGGTTTTGGGGCTTTGATTGGCACGGCCTTTGGCCTTGTCACCCAAACCAGCTACCGTCGCCTCGAAAAGCAGGTGCGGGATCTGCCCGCCGATCGCCTGCTCAGTCGAGCAGCGGGTTTGGTGGTGGGGCTACTGATTGCCAACTTAATGCTGGCACCGCTGTTTTTATTGCCGATTCCCGCCGAGTTTGGTTTTATCAAACCGTTAACGGCGGTGATGGGCAGCGTGGTGTTTGCCGTCTCAGGGATGAATTTGGCCGATACCCATGGGCGATCACTGCTGCGCATTATTAGCCCCAACAGCATGGAATCGACCCTATTGGCAGACGGCACCCTCAAGCCTGTTACCGCCAAGGTCGTCGATACCAGTTGCATCATTGATGGCCGCATTGAAGGGTTGTTAGACACCGGCTTTTTGGAAGGGCAAATCCTGGTGCCCCAGTTCGTCTTGCAAGAGTTACAGCAGGTGGCCGATGCGGCCCAAGACCAAAAACGGGTGCGGGGACGACGGGGACTCGATGTTCTGAATCGCATCCGCACCGCCTACCCTAATCGAGTGGTGATCAGCGGGGCAGATTACGACGACATCCCCACCGTTGATGCCAAGTTAGTGAAACTGGCCCAAGAACTGAACGGCATGTTGCTCACCAACGATTACAACCTCAACAAGGTGGCCAGCGTCCAAGAAGTGGTTGTTCTCAACATTAACGATCTAACCCAAGCCATTCGTCCCAGCTACCTACCAGGGGATGTGATGGACTTAAAGGTGATCAAAGAAGGTAAGGAAATCCAGCAGGGGGTTGGCTACCTCAACGACGGCACCATGGTGGTGGTGGAAGAGGGTCGTGAGTACATTGGCGATGAAATTGGGGTTGTGGTAACGGGCTCGTTGCAAACCTCCGCTGGACGGATGATCTTTGCCCGCCCTAAGGATTCAGCGATGTCCTCTTGAGAGGTGTTTTGCTAGCCTGCACAGATCACGATGTATTGCCAATGCCCCAAGCTTTGCGGTATTGGCCCTAGGGGAATGTTCTGGAGCCTAGGGTTTTCGGGATTGGCAAACCACCTCAATGCGAAAGGATTGAGCCGAGGGGCGATCGCAACCGAGATTTTGGGCTATGGTGTGGGCGATCTCTCCCCTGTGATGCCATGGCTCTTCCCCGTCGCCTGTGGTGGCTGGTTTGCTTGACCGTTGCGACGCTACTACTGCTTGTCGCAACCGCTTCGGCCCAAAACCCCCTGGGGGAAGATCTCAGCGCCCCTCCTCCGCTGGTTAGTCTGCAACGGAGCGATGAGGTCGAGACCGCCCCCGATGCCACCGCCTTTTCCCTCTGGACTAGTGGGCCGAATTTACGTCATGAGGTCTGGTTTCGGGTGCTAGGGGGCGATGCCCAGTGGCAGCAGCGCCTCCAGGTCTACAAAGAGCAAGCACCGCCTCGCCCGATTAATGAACTGCCCCCGTCCTCAGAACAGGTCTCCCAGATACTCGGCAACCAAAGCAGTGACTGGGTTTATCTGGGCTTTGAGAGCGAATTTTTCACCTATTACTTTGATGGTGACCACTGGTCTCCCCAGGCAGGCACTTGGGGAGAAGCCTATGGCGTCAGAGCCCATAAACGGGTTTATGGGAACGGCGATCTCTACGAGATCCGCTTTGAAGACCAATATCGCCTCGATGACTATAACGATTTAGAAATTGAAGTGGTGCTGGTTCGAGGCCAGCGCTTTCCCCATTAGCAAAACGGATTGACTTAGCTTTCAAGCCAGCTTTTGTGCCCATGGAGAAAGGTCTATCGGGCGCATCAATGGCCGCCCTGAACGCACAGGTCTTGCTAAGCCCCCTGGGTTAGGCCACCGTTGAGGGTGCCAATTTTGCCATGATCTCTGCTTTGACCTCCTGCCAAGTTTTGTCTATTGTGACCTGCCACTGGTCAGCATCCATATCTAAAGGGACGGCAATTTTCAAACAGGCTTGGGCTAACCGACTGCCCAATATCTGGGCGATGCGATCGGGCTGCAACGTATCGCCCAAAAAAAAGTCGCAATCTTGCCAAAAGATCAAATCGTAATTGTAAAAGCCTTCGGCATTGATAAAATGACTAGCTTTAAAAACCTGAATACGATGGGTCGGCACTGATTCTCCACGGGCTCGCCGCGCTTTTGCGGCCTCACGTTCGTCTTCTGCCTGAGGGGTATTGGCCTGGGGAAGGGGGCCTAGAAAATCCAGATACAGATGCAGGTCCATCGGTGTCTTATGGACAACCATCTTGGCAGAATTAAGATCTCGGCGTCTCGGAGAATACATCCAGCTACTGACGGCCCGAGGCGAGTCTCGTCCCTCCAAGCGAGCAATGATGCCCTGCTCCCCAGTAATCGTTTTGGAGGAGCTGAAAGGTTGTGGACAATACTTGCCCTGATTGGAACGTGACCACAACAAGCGGCGAATAAAGCCTAAGCTATCCTCAGAAATTCGATCAAATATCATGGCGATTACCCCCGAAGTCGACACTGGTTTTGGAGCTTTTCATCTCCTTGCTTATAAATAATTCCCTGTCGGCAATTTTTATCAACCTTGAAAGCACTGCGCTATTTATTTATTCATAGTCTTTGATAATTACCCCCAATGGAATTGGGGTGTCAGTAAAAATATTGATAGGGCCTTTAATTATTTTGTAAATATGATTTTCATGGCTGCTTGAATCCTCTGATTGACCAGAGAAAATACTGAGTATTTCCATTATTCACCAAAGCATCTAGATAGACTTACTAGGGTGCCATGCTCTAAATCACGGAGAGAAGCCTTGAGACAAAGAGGCAATTGGCTCGTAGTGAGGGGCTCGCTGCCCCCGGTTAATCCGTAGAGAAGTCACCCCATCTGCCTTTAGGATGGGTAAGGACTCAATTGTCGAAATATGGGAATTGTAGGGATTCAGGATGGATATTAAACAAGGTTTTGCGGGTTCGGTTGGGAATACACCGCTGATTCGGCTCAATAGCTTCAGTGAAGAAACCGGCTGCGAAATTCTCGGCAAGGCTGAGTTCCTCAATCCGGGTGGGTCTGTCAAGGACCGTGCTGCCCTTTACATCATTAAGGATGCTGAAGAACAAGGGCTGCTATTGCCAGGGGGCACTGTTGTTGAGGGTACTGCGGGAAATACTGGCATTGGCCTCGCCCACATTTGCAATGCCAAGGGTTATAAGTGCCTCATTGTCATCCCTGAGACCCAATCCCAGGAAAAAATGGATCTGCTCAGGACCCTTGGCGCAGAGGTTCGCCCCATCCCCGCAGTCCCTTACAAAAACCCTAACAACTACGTCAAGCTCTCGGGACGCCTAGCGGAAGAGCTGGACAATGCCATCTGGGCCAATCAATTTGATAATTTGGCCAATCGTCGAGCCCATTACGAAACCACCGGACCGGAAATTTGGCATCAAACGGAGGGCACTGTCGATGCCTGGGTCGCGGCCACTGGCACTGGCGGCACCTATGCCGGAACCGCTCTATTCTTGAAGGAGAAAAACCCTGATCTTAGGTGCGTTGTGGCTGACCCTATGGGGAGCGGCCTCTATAGCTATGTCAAAACCGGCGACATTAAGCCTGAAGGCAATTCCATCACCGAAGGCATTGGCAACAGTCGCATTACGGCCAATATGGCGGGTGCCCCTACCGATGATGCCGTCCAGGTCGATGACCACGAGGCCCTCAAGGTGGTCTATCAGTTGCTCCATAAAGACGGGCTCTTTATGGGGGGCTCCGTGGGTATTAATGTTGGTGCAGCGGTGAAGCTCGCAAAGGAAATGGGGCCGGGCCACACCATTGTGACGGTGCTTTGTGACAGTGGTGCCCGCTATCAATCACGTTTGTTTAACCAGAGCTGGCTTACCGAAAAAGGATTGTGGTCTGATCAACTTATTCCATCCTAAGTGCAGTCCAAGCTTCACAAATGATGTAGGGCGTAGATTGTGCCCTGTTTTTCCTGTACTCAAGGGCGTGAATAACACAACGCTCTCAAATCCAGGACAAGGGGCTTAATCCCCTGATGCAAGAGTAGGGCGATTAAGCCATTTTTTACGAGCAGCTTTGCTCTCTGACCCTATTGTCTGGTTGACTGACAACAATCGCCGCCCTCGACGACGGCAGTCAGGGTTGGTAGTGCGCCCTTGCGCAACCTCAGGAATTTGTATTTTTCTCTGGCAATGCTTGAACAGTCCTAGCTAAAGTCATTGATTCTGGCCACAGAAAATAAGCGCCAAATTTACCTCTTCGAGATTCACCCCCAGCTGTTTTGCCTGATTCAGTAATAAGGTGCTCTTCTTCTTTTTCCTCAAGATAGCCTTGTTCAACAAGGTTATCGAGAAGTTCCCTTGTGCTAAAACCCAGCTTTTTGGCAAGCTTAGATGAGGTTAATTTCTCTCTAGGACTGCTTTCATCTGCCGCAGGGTCAGAGTCCTTATGCTTTATCTTGACTTTCTTGACGGCTTTTACGGGTAGATCCTTAGAGACTTTTTCAAGGGACATACGGACTTCATCGCTAATGCGGATAATCCGTTGGGCTTCTTCATAGGTCTCTCGGTACACCTCAACATCCTCAGAACGAGAGAAAAAGACGCCCATCTCATTATTGTTGATCTGGCTAAATTCATATAAATTTAGGCTGGTAATAATGCAGCCCTCTTCATTTAAATAGCACTTGGCATGCAGGTTTTTGCAAAAGCTAGTTCGGATAAATGATAGTTCTCTAAGCCAATTGATTTCTTCTGGTTGCAGTTCATTTTTCCCATAGACCAGTCGGACATCAATTTTTAGCCGATTCTTATCCTCTAGCAACTCTTTGATGCGATCGTTTATTTTTAGAAATGGACTAATCAAGATCAGGCGTTCAGACGCACCCTTGATGAGTTCTTCGAGAAAATAGTTGATGGCACTGGTATTGAGGAATTTTGCCATTGCCTCAAGCCTCCCTGATTGCAGTTTTTTAAATTACACCATCATGACAGGTTGTTGATAGGCATGCGTCAGCAACTACACCTAATTCTTGCTGTGATTATGGTCAATGCAACTAGCTGCTGAGGGCGGGCAGTGCCCACCGCAACAGTTAATGCCTAAAAACATCGCCACTATACCCATGAGAGATAAAGGAGAGCCTTATTGGCGTATCTCAATATATTAAAGAATAGATACTTCGCTTTTTTCTAAAGCAGATGATGGACTCGCTAATCGCCCTTTGACCATGGCTTTGCTAGGGCTGGAGTTGTCTTTGTTAGCCCCCAGGGAAGTCAGATGAACGCTGTTCAGGACAGAAAATACGTTTCCTCGTAGGGGAGCGGTTTCCGCGCCCAATGCACGTCAGATATGGTCAAGGGCTTTAGGGGGTGCAGGGCGTTGAAAATTTTGTCTGGGATCTTGTGTAGGGCTTAAATCCTGGTGTTGAGGAACTTGCGGCTTTTTCAATCGTCCCCTTAACGTTACCGTAGCCTCTCTGCAGGTGTTTGGAGCCGATTGCCGAGCACATTCTGTTCCATAGCTCAAGTTTTTGCGGCGGCTCATCTCAGCCGTCATGGGCAGTATCTATCTATATTTGGGGTCCGTTATGGACGATCGCCCATATCCCTTTAACTAACCGACTTTGGTCTGTAAGATCCCTATAGGAGGGTAATGAAAGGGGCGATCGCCACGATTTACCCTGAGACCACCGTCATTGACCTCACCCCACTTAATTACCTGCCACCAGGAACCACCCATGTTGTCAGCCGTCGAGTCCAAATTGGATACAGATCAACAGACCACCTATTTTCGCTGCATCGCAGGCTGCTCCGCCAAGCACTCGATCTATGACGTGATCTATACCTGTCCCTCCTGCGGCAACCTGCTAGAAGTGCACCATGAACGGGAGCCGCTCAAAAAACGCGATGCCGTCCAATGGAAGCAACTGTTTGACTCACGGGCCAGCACCTCAACCTGGCCCTACGGTAGCGGCGTATGGGGAATGCGGGAGTGGGTCGTCCCTTCCTTGGCGGACGCAAATGTTGTCAGCATGTTTGAAGGCAACACCAACCTATTTTGGGCCGAGCGCCTAGGACAGCAGTTGGGGGTCCCCGACCTGTGGATCAAGCTTTGCGGTAACAGCCATACCGGCAGCTTTAAAGACCTCGGCATGACCGTGTTGGTCAGCGTGGTCAAACAAATGATGGCCCAAGGCAGCCCGGTCAAAGCCGTGGCCTGCGCTAGCACCGGCGACACCAGTGCCGCCCTAGCCGCCTATGCGGCCTATGCCGGCATCCCAGCCGTGATCTTTTTGCCTGCCGGCAAAGTGAGCACGGCGCAACTGATTCAACCGGTTGCCAACGGAGCCCATGTGCTCGCCCTCGACACCGACTTCGATGGCTGCATGAAAATTGTCCAGGAGGTCACCAAGGACAACTCGATCTACCTGGCTAATTCGATGAACAGTCTGCGTATCGAAGGCCAAAAGACGGTGGGCATCGAAATCGTTCGCCAGTTTGATTGGGAAGTGCCTGACTGGATCATCATCCCGGTGGGCAACCTGGGCAACATCAGTGCGCTCCACAAAGGGTTCCAATTGATGATGGACCTGGGGTTGATTACGCGTATGCCCAGGCTGGTCGCGGCCCAAACCGTTCGGGCCAATCCGTTTTATGAATCCTTCCAAAATGGATTCAAAGAAAAAGTGAGGGTAACCGCAAAAGATACCTTGGCCAATGCCATTCGCATTGGTGACCCGGTGAGTTATGAGAAGGCAATCAAGGCGATCGCTGCCACAGATGGCATTGTCGAACAGGCTACCGAAAACGAATTGGCTGCTGCCGCCGCCCACGCGGATTTGACCGGCATGTTTACCTGCCCCCACACCGGTGTTGCCCTGGCCGTGCTGACGAAACTGATCAAGCGGGGTGTGATCAAATCGAGCGACAAGACGGTGGTGATTAGCACGGCCCACGGGTTGAAGTTCACCGACTTTAAAGTTGGCTACCACGAATCAACCCTGGCAGAGGTGACCAGCCAGTACGCCAACCCCGCCGTTCACTTGCCTGCCAACGCGGATGCCGTGAAAGCGGAAATCGAAAAACGGTTGATTCCTTAAGCCTGACGCCCCTGCCCCTAGGGTTGATTCATGTAGCGGAGAAAAAGCTGATGTGTCCCATGGGCTAGCCTAAACATCGCCGCAATGTTGAACGGCCCTAACGGCACCTTCACGGAACGATCGCTTGCACCGCTTAGCGTCGCCGCACCTTACTCACCATCTTTCTCGAAAATCGCAGGTTCAATGCCTGCCGCTCTGCCCATTCCTGAAAGATGCGGTAGAACAACTGCCGATCGCTTGCCTGCAGCACCGCTGTCTGATCTGCCGTTTCAATCACATAGGGGTAGCCGCCCCCCACAATCACTTCGCCTTGAACCCAGGCCATCACCTGCGCCACCCGGCCCGCTTCCCACAACCATTTGGGCAGCTCAAGCCTTGCTGGGGGGCGATCGCGGGTGGTTTGTAAATAGGTGAAGGTGACCTGGTCCCGCTGGTCGCCGTACTGGCTGAGAATGCCGTCGCGATCGCATTGGAAGAGGGGGGCGCGATCGCCCCATTTCATCATCGGGGCCAGCAGCTGCGCATCGTGGATGGCTTCTACGGCTCGCAGTTCCTTGCACCAGTGGGGGAGCGCCCCGGCCAAGTCCCGCGCATAGGAGGTGTCAATATAGCCCACCAGCGGCACCTGGTAGGTTTGGCTGGCCGCCAGCAGTGCCACCATCGCCTTCACATAGGCGGCTTGGCTTTCGGGGTCAAAGGCATCGGCAAAGGTGACCACCAAAGAGCCATCGAAAAACACCAAGGTGTCTTCGGGGCAGGTGCAGGCGGCCATGTAGTCTATCAGGCATTGCACTTCCATCTGGAAGCGGCGAATATTCACTTGGCGATCCACCGGGTCCGCCGCCCGCTCGGTCTTGAGGTCCTCAGGGGTGAGCACATCGAGCTGAATATCTTTTTGATAGTCGCCCTCTACGGTGTGGCGGTTCTCAAACCAGCCCACCTGCACCAGCGCCACGGGCATCGACACATCTTTGCTGGGGAAAA
>CAYGVA010000113.1:0-13177 GCA_964353225.1 uncultured Leptolyngbya sp. | reverse complement strand
ATCGCTGGGCGGTGCGGGTCACCAATACGGGGCTGTCGGGGGTGGTGACGCCCCACGGTGAAACCCAATGGCTGTCTGAGCCCAATCAATATGTCACCCACCTAACGACCCTCTACCGACGACAGTCCCAAACTGGGTACGTGCGCTGGGGCGATTGGCTCACCCCCGGTTTAATGCTGTTGAGTGTTTTGGCGTTGGGGAAAAACGCTGCCTTTAAAGGAACTGATCGTTAAGTGTTGCGTTTGGTCTGGGGCAGCTCAGCGTTTTGGGCCAGGGCGGTGCCTCAGTCACCCTCGGATTTGATGACTACAACTATTATCTAAGGGGTGATTGCAACTGTCAGGGTCATCACTCCACACCACCACTGTCATGATCACTCGTTCTGATGCCGAGCCTGAGGCCCATTGCTCACCCTTCCCACATCATGCCTGAGTCTTCTCGATTTGCCCTAGCCCACGCGATCAACAAAACGCCCCCCTGCTCAACTCCGGACACGCCGATCAGTCATGTGCTACGGCAGATGCAAACCGCTGTCAGTAGCCATAGTTTGGTCACCGATGCACGGCAAGTCTTGATTAGCCTGGTGACAGAGCGGGATCTCGTCAGCGCCATTGCGGCCCAAGCCATTGCTCTGGAGGATCCGATTTCGGCGATCATGCCCTCCCAGATCATCACGGCCCAGGTTCAAGATATCCCTGATTTACTGGCCGTCAGGGCCTTGCTGCAACATCATCAAATCCGGCATTTGCCTCTGGTCACGGCACAGAATCAGGTCGTCGGCACAATTACCCACGACAATCTCAGCCGCCTGCTTAACCCGGTTGATTTACTGCAACTACAGCGGGTTGAGGATGTGATGGCCACTGAGGTGATTTGGGCACCACCACAGACCTCGCTGCAGCACTTAAGTCAGCGTTTAGCAGCCCATCAAGTCAGTTGCATTGTCATCGGCGTAGCCACCGAACCCTCGATGCCGCCCCATCCGCTTGGCATTGTGACTGAGCGAGACATTATTCGTTTGTGGTCCCAAAGGCAATCTTTTGAGCAGGTGCAAGCTGAGACGATCATGAGTACCCCCCTGGAAGGGGTGTTGCCGACCACATCGCTCTGGCAGGCCCATGCGCTGATGCAGCGTAAACGCATTCGGCGGTTAGTGGTCTTAGATGAGGGCGATCGCCTCTGTGGAATTGTGACTCAAACCAGCTTGCTGCGGAAGGTTGATGCGACCGAAACCCATCAAACCCTAGAGGGCTTGACCCATATCATTGACGAACATACCGCCGTTCTCGCCCAAACCAATCAACGGCTCAAGCATCAAATCCAAGACCGAAAGCGAGCTAAAGCGGCACTGCAATACCAGCTGGCCCGAGAACGATTGGTGGGCCGAATTACCCGGCGCATTCGCCATTTTCTAGATTTAGCAACGGTTTTAGATACTGCCGTCACCGAGGTGAGTGCGTTTCTGCAAGCCGATCTCACCTTGATTTATCGGGTGACCCCAGCTAGCAGCGTTGGCACCATCGTGGCTGACAAGGTGTTAGCTGACCACAGCCCCATTGGCAGCCATGGGGCGTTAGAGGCCAGTTTGACCCAACTCGACTTAAGCTTTTACACCAGCGGCAGGATCCACTCCGTGCCTGATCTACAGGGGCTAGATCGCTCTGCTTTAAAGGCACAATGCCTGCGGGAGCTGGGTATTCGTGCCACACTCATCGCGCCCATCTATATCAGTAATAGCCTGTGGGGGCTTTTGATTGTCAACCATCACACGCCCCGCCGTTGGGAGAAGCTAGAGGTTAACCTGCTCCAACAGATTGTTGACCAAGTCGGTTTGGCCATTCAGCAGGCGACCCTACATGCGCAAGTCGAGGCCGCCAATCGACAGTTACAGGCCCAAGCCCTGATGGATGGGCTCACCCAAATTGCCAATCGTCGCTGCTTTGACGAGACTTTGCGGCAGGAATGGCGGCGGTTGGCCCGTGAGCAGCAGCCCCTATCGCTGATTTTGTGTGATGTTGACTATTTCAAGCGCTATAACGACACCTATGGTCACCCTGCTGGAGATGCCTGTTTAGTCACTGTCGCTGAGGCTTTGACGCAAGCGATTCGTCGACCAGCGGATCAAGTGGCCCGTTATGGTGGCGAAGAATTTGTGATGTTGTTGCCCAACACCACGCTGGCTGGGGCCTGCTGTCTGGCCGAAAAGGCTCGCCTTGCCCTCGCATCTCGGCAGTTGCGCCATGAGGCTTCTGAGGTGAGTGACTGGGTTACCCTCAGCTTGGGGGTGGCCAGCATCGTGCCTAGACATCAAGACTCCCCCGCAGGCCTGATCAAGGCTGCTGACCAGGCCCTTTATCAGTCAAAAACCAATGGTCGTAATCGCTGGTCGGCCAATGAGCCGACCGCGTCTGCTGAGGTATAAAAAGCTTGCTCTCGTCTTCATCCGTTGTTCCATTTACCAACCGATGGCCTGCCACAGTAAAAAGGCCCCCATACCCACCACAATGGTGAGCAGCAAATTCTTGCGCCAGAGGCCAACCGAGATCGTCGCGATCGCCCCCACCAACCGAGGATTACCCAGCCCGAGCCAAAGCTGATCGTTCTCTACCAGCACAATCGGCACCACGATCGCGGTCAGTACGGCGGGGGGGACATAGTTGAGGGCTTGCAGCAAGCGCGGCGAGAGCTGCACCCGCCCGCTCACCGCCAACAGCGGATAGCGGATCAAAACCGTGACCAGGGTCATGCCAACGATGAGTTGAAATTCATGGGGTGTCATGGGAGGCCTCTTGGGGTGGGGTCCGATTTTCGACGAGGACGCCGGTAATGATGCCTGAGATCGCCGCCACCATTAGGCCCAATTGGTGGGGTAGCGATCGCGCCGCCAGCGCCGTCACCCCCGCCACAATCACAGTGGCGACCATGGAACGACGGGGCAGATAGGGCAGGGTCATGCCAATAAAAGTGGCGACCATCGCAAAATCCAGGCCCCAGTCCGCCGCGTTGGGCAGGGTTTGCCCGATGGTCAGGCCCAAGAACGTTGAGATCTGCCAGCTGCTATACATGGCCAGGGCTGAGCCCAAGTGAAACCAGTGTTTATAGGGGGACGGATCGGGCTGGCGATAGCGCTGGATCGCCACCATGAAGGTTTCATCGGTGAGCCAAAAGCCTAGGGCCAGTTTCCAGCCCTGGCCAACGGTTTTGAGGTGGGGCACTAGCCCGACGGCGTAGAGCAGGTGCCGCAGATTCACCACCCAGGTGGTCAGAATAATGATCCCCACCGGGGTCCCGGCCCCCAGTAGCCCCAGGGCAATGAACTGGGAAGACCCCGCAAATACAAAGACGGACATGGCCATGGCCCCGGCAAAGGAGAGGCCATGGGTTTGGGCCAGGGTGCCAAAAATAATCCCGAAGGGGATTGCCCCCACAATCAGCGGAATCGTCTGTTGCGCCCCCGCCCAAAATTCTCGCCAGGGGGAGGTGCGCTGGGTGAATTCAGACGCGAGGGTCATAGTGTTTACCCATTAGGTTGAAACGGCAGTGATGGGTCAAACTTAAATGGACGTGCCGTGCCTTGTCTTGAACGTTTTTTCACAGAATGGCAGTCGTCTTTTGTGCCCAAGGCATCATCCCTATGCATAGGCGTCCTGGGCAAAGGGGCTAATGCGATGGCTTCCAGCATTCCGCCTGACATGGACCGGGGACGACGCTGATCTGCGCCTGGAGAATGAGTTGGCTTCCAGACCCATCGCGGCCCCATTGCTCAACACTGAAGGTTCAGGGATATCCATCAGCGCTACGAACAGAGGATTTAATGATTATGGATTAACCCAGGGGAAATCCGATTTTCGATATAGTTTGAAGGGCGGGGGTCCTGTTTTTCCCGGTTAAGGTAACCATTTTGGCCACAACGATCGAGTCTCTTCTGACAGCTGATATTGCGAAACCAGCGCGGTACTTGGGCAACGAGCTGGGGGCTGTTCACAAGACCTGGTCCAGTGCTGCTGTCCGCTGGGTATTGACCTATCCCGAGATCTATGAGGTCGGGGCCTCTAACCTCGGGCACATCATTCTTTACGGCATTTTAAATGCCCAGCCGCGACAACTTTGCGATCGCGCCTATCTCCCTGCTGCCGATCTGGTGCAAAAGCTGCGGGACACCCAAACCCCTTTGTTTGCGGTGGAGTCGCGGCGGGCCTTAACTGATTTTGATATTTTGGGCTTCAGTTTGTCCTATGAATTGGGGGCCACCAATATTCTGGAAATGCTCACCCTGGCGGGCATTCCCTTGACTTGGCGCGATCGCGCCTCCAGTGCCAACCCCGCGCCCACGGGTACCGGTGAATGGCCCTTAGTTTTTGCCGGCGGGCAAACCGCCACCTCAAACCCAGAACCCTACGCTGAGTTTTTTGACTTTATTGCCCTGGGCGATGGGGAAGAGTTGCTGCCAGAAATTGGTTTGATCATCGAAGACGGGAAGGCTGCCGGTTTGAGCCGAGAGCAATTGCTACTCGATCTGGCCCAAGTGCCAGGGGTATACGTGCCCCGGTTTTACGACATGGCCGCCGATGGGTCGGTGCACCCCAACCGGCCCGATGTACCCAAGCGAATCCTGCGACGGGTGGCCACCCCCATCCCCCATTACGGCATTGGCTTGGTGCCCTATGTCGAAACCGTGCACGATCGCCTCACCGTCGAGATTCGCCGGGGCTGTACGAGGGGCTGTCGGTTTTGTCAGCCCGGTATGTTGACCCGCCCAGCCCGAGATGTCGCTCCCGACGAGATTGTCAAAACCATTGAAACCGGTATTCGCGAAACGGGCTACAACGAATTCTCGCTTCTGTCCTTGAGTTGCTCCGATTACCTGGCGCTCCCTGCCGTTGGCTTAGAGGTCAAAAATCGCCTTAAGGATGAGAACATTTCGCTCTCGTTGCCCAGTCAACGGGTGGATCGCTTTGACGAGGATATTGCCCACATCATCGGGGGCACCCGCCAAACCGGCCTCACCTTTGCCCCCGAAGCGGGCACCCAGCGGATGCGGGACATTATCAACAAGGGTCTCACCAATGAGGAACTCCTGCGGGGCGTGATGACGGCCTATGAGCAGGGTTGGAACCGGGTAAAGCTGTATTTCATGATTGGCCTACCGGGGGAAACCGATGTCGATGTCTTGGGCATTGCCGAAACGGTGCAATGGTTGCAGCAGCAGTGCCGTCACCAGGGTCGCCGTCCCTTAGCGGTAAACCTAACGATCTCGAACTTTACCCCCAAGCCCCACACCCCCTTTCAGTGGCATTCGGTGTCTACGACTGAGTTTCTGCGGAAGCAAGACCTGCTGCGGCAAGCGCTGCGGTCACTGCGGGGCGTAAAGACTAATTTCACCGATGTCCGGATCTCGGCCATGGAAAATTTTGTCGGTCGGGGCGATCGCCGCCTATCGGCAGTGGTTTTACGGGCCTGGCAACTGGGGGCGGGCATGGATGCCTGGTGGGAGAACATGGAGCAGGCGTTCAATGCCTGGACCCAAGCCATTGAGGAGTCGGACCTGTCTTGGAAATATCGACAGGTGGAGGCAGGGGAATGGAACGTGATGGACACCTTGACCGGTGAGCACGATGTTGGCTTGAACGCCCCCTTACCCTGGGATCACCTGGATACTGGCATCGATAAGCAGTGGCTGCAAACCGACTTAAAACGGGCCTTAGAGGCTGCCACCGTGCCCGACTGTTCCTTCGAAGGCTGTTCCCACTGCGGGGTCTGTGGCCCTGAGTTTGGCCATAACGTGATCGTGCCTCCGTTGCCGATTCCGGTGTTTGAGGGCCATTTTCGACCGCCCACCGATCGCCAGCAGCGCTTGCGAGTCACCCTGGGCAAGCAGGGGGATATGGCCCTGCTGGGTCACCTTGATCTGGTGCGTTTGCTAGATCGGGCGGTGCGTCGCGCGGCACTCCCCATTGCCTTTACTGGCGGCTACCACCCCGGACCGCGCATTTCCCCTGCCAATGCCTTGCCCCTGGGGGCCACCAGCAGCGGTGAAGTGGTCGATTTCGAGCTAACTGAGACCCTGGAACCGGACGTCTTTCAGCAGCGTCTTGAATCTCAGTTGCCAGAGACCTTGCCGATTTACCAGATTGTGACCGTTCCGCTAAAAGATCGATCGGCCACCCAATCCTTGGCTAAGGCCACCTATGTATTAGCCGTAGGTCTTGCCCAAGAAATTGAGGCTGTTGATTCTGGCTGTGGTGATTGGTCAAGCTGGATTCAGGCGGTGCTCGACAGTGCAGAGATGATCTGGAAACACACCACCAAGTCAGGTAAGAACCAGCGGGTGAATTTGCGCGATCGCCTGTTTGAACTAACCTTCGCAGATACCCAGGGACAGGCTCACTTACCTAAGCCAACCCAACCCAACCCTGACGGCACCGTTGTGGCCCTGCAATACACGGGTAGTTGTCGCAATGACGGCACCCTCCTCAAACCGGCCCAGTTGGTATACATGCTAGAACAGGTCTCGGGACAAGCCTTAACCCTGCTTCATACCCACCGTTGTCACTTGATTCTGAATGATGATTCTGAGTCCTAATGGACCCAATCGTGCCTGGGGGCGTTGCCAGAAGATCGGCAACCTGGCGATCACGACCCTTTTGGGATGGGCTGCGGTCAGCACCATGGCCATGGGACAAGATACATCCCCAGAGGCGGTGGCCACTACCACTTCCGCCGAAGATGTGTTTGACACCCTCTTGACCCTGCCTTCAATCTATGAGGTTGGCATCGCCTATCGCCGCGATCTGGATCAAACCTGGCCCACGGTTGAAAATGAAGCCCCCTCAGCGATCAAGCTGACCCCCCCTAGCCTGTGGTGGAACCGCGATCAAATCATTTCACGGTGGGGGGGATTCCGCTTAGCCCAAAATTGGTTTGCCTTCCGTAGCGAATCGACCCAGCTCAACATCATTGATGTGCAGGTAGATGACCAATATTGGCGCGCCCTGCACAACTCCACACAATGGCACTTTGCTCGGCAGTATGCGGTCTTGAGTCAATTTGGCACTACCGCCAGCAGCTATGGCTATCAGCTCCGGTTCTACCAACAATCCACCCTGGTGGGCGTCTATGCTTGCGACTTCACCGCTGTACCCGCCCTTAACCAACCCGTGATTGCTGAGGTGCCCGCTGATCGCCTTTCGGATTTGTCCTGTCATGCAGATCTGGGTCCCTTCGTTGTCGTCACAGATCCCCTCCTAGACGGGGGGAGCGATCTCTTCGCGCCCCCCTAATTGCTGCCAGAGCCCTTGGTAAGCCGCTTGGCTCGCTGTGGTTAAGGGCTGCAAAAACTCACTGTTCTGCCGTTGTTTTGCAGTGGGTAAGAGTTGGTGGCTGGGGGCCGGTGTGAGCGTTGCCCCCGCTGACTGCTCGGCTAAGAGCAGGGGAGAGGCTCCATAGGAAAACACTTGCAGAGGTTCTGCTACAGCGGGATCCAGCCAATAGGACAGCCATTGTTGATCTAGGGGGGAGAGGCTAGCTTTGCCTGAAGTGGATCCGGCGGCAGCAGGGCGCACCCAGACATCAGCGGATAGGACGGTCCCAGGTTCCGGGACTACGGCGGCCAATTGCCGGTACTTTTCGAGGCGGGGCAGCACATCGGTTGACCATCCCACCGCTAGCCAAGTGTCTTCCCGCAGCAGGGGCTGTAGATAGTCGGTGCTAGCGTAGGTCTTCACTTGGGATCGCCCTTGCCCAATTAGCTGCACTAAGGCCGAGACTTGTTCTGGATGGGGGTGATTGGCCGACTCCCCCAACCCCTTAAGCATTAGCCCCAAAGCTAATCGGGGGTGACTGGGCAAGGAAACGCGCCCTGCCAACTCGGGTCGCCATAAATCTTGCCAATGGGTCGGCTCCCAACCCAGGCGTTGGAAAGGGCTCCGGGCATAGACCATGACCAGGCTACCCCAGCGATAGGGCACCGCCCAGGGGGAACCGTTTGGATCAAATGAACCCTGCTGATTGCGCTGGAGGAGAGATTTCCAAGGGGTTGGCAGGGCATTGGTCACCCCCTGTACCTCAGGCAAGGCCTGAACCAACCCCTGTTGGACCGCCGCCGTTAGCCAGTAGTCTCCTAAGCTGACCCAGTCAGCAATGGGCATTTCTCGACCTATAACCGGCAACCGCCACCCAGCATCAGTACTACTGGGATTTTGCCACCGCTGCAATTGCTGAAACAGATCGCCCATGCCATTCAGCACCTGGGGCTTCAGGCGACTGGAGGGGGAAAGCTGGTTACGAAATCCTTGAACCAAGCGAGGGGCGACACTGCCCTTGAGAAACAGGACCCGCAGCACCTCGTCGGTCGGGGCTCGACGGCAGGCGGCAGGGGCCAGGGCCAGGGCCAGGGAACCCGCCAGCAGGGTCCGACGGCGGATGGGCATATCAAAAATTGTCAAGTTAAACCGACCCGTTGTGCATATCTACCGCACCCCAGTCTGGTGGTGTCTGGGCCTAAGCCGGTCATCGCCAGACCACCTCACGATTCAGACCGCATGCTGAGGCTGGGGCTTACTCAAGATACCAAAAACCTTTGCTGCTCAGCAGGGGTGAGGCTAGAGTGCATCTTCAGCACCTAATGTCATTTTATTCGGGGCACCCCCTAAAGATAGAAAAAGCAGGGTAGAGATCCGTACTTTTCTAATAGCAAGCGACTTATCCTACGTCAGTCAAAAAAAGCCATGGCTGAGCCCAAGGGTAAGTTTTTGATCCTTGGAGTTGAACTCAACGGTGACAAAAACCAATATCCTTTGGGTCGTCAGCAGTGAATGCAACCCATCGGGGCACGATGCTTCCCTGATCCGATGGGTACGATAGTTTATACCGCCGGACACTTAATACCACTAGTGGCGCAATTTGACACTGAGGGATGTACCCCCACCCATCCAGGTTTCACTGAAGGCAGGTGCAGATCGGCCAAGCCCTTGATCGACAAGTGTTCTCACTAGCCGAACCCCAGCTGTTTGCCGCGAAGTGAGGTTTCCTGCGGCTAGTCATTTGGGATTTCTCCCCTTCAATGCAATTTACTCTTGCCCGAGTTAAGTCTTGAGGTGGTGGTGGCAATGTTCATCTAGAACGTCACTGTGCCGGGAAAACGCGGAGCAAGCCAATGTCGATAATACTTTCTTTGCTGAAGATGTTCCTTTAAATCAATGTCCTAAGTAAAAACCGATGTAACGCCTAATTCTCAAAGCTCAATTCATGCTTGGCAGTCACTTTGCTATTGGTTAATTAGTGATTTATCTATTGCTTTTAAAGTTTATTGGTTTATTTTATCGGGCACTCTAAAATACAAGACCACCCATGCGAATTCCCCTACCACTGCCATGAAGCAGAGCACCGTGCCCCCCCATGTAGATGATGTGCAGGCTTGGCCGTCTCCTAACGGCCTGGCGGTTTCCCCCATTCAATCGGCTATTTACCCTATGGATATTCAGCGGGGATCTGTACCCCTATCCCCATCACCCTCAAGCCCATTGCCCACAGAGGTATTAGCTGTTTTTGAAGAAGCAACACAAATGGTGGCGCGCTTTTTAGGCATTCCCATCTGTGCATTGGGTTGGGTTGGCGGTGAGGTGCTCCAATTTCAGTCGGCAGTAGGTCTATCCCATTTGGGTTTTATGAATCCCCTGGCCAGAAGCCGGCAGATTGCCCTCGCAGACCCCTTGATCAGCCTGGTCTGGCAACAGCGACAACCGCTGGCGCTCCCTGACACCTCAACCGAGGTTCGCGCCATGAATTCCATTTTGGTGCAGGAATATGGTGTCCAAACCTATCTGGGCGTTCCCCTAATCACGACCCAGGGAAAATGTTTGGGGTTACTCATGGCGATGGATGTAACCCCCAAAGCGGTTGCTGAGGATGCGATCGCCTTTATGGAAATGGCCGCGCGTTGGAGCATGAGCGAATATGAGCGGTATAGTCTAGCGCCCGCTCAACCCCAGAATGCCGCCCCCCGCTCAATGGCCCCTTCCCCATCATCAGGGGCATCCCTGGAAGTGGTGCGGCTACATCTGATTGGTAAGCTCACGGAAGAACTCCGGAACCCCCTCACCTCTATTACCGGCATGGCCGGGATGTTGAACCGTGAAATTTATGGCCCCCTCACCCCCAAGCAACAGGAATATACGCAGATTGTGCGCGAAAGCAGCCAGCAGCTCCTGACGATAGTGGATGACATTATTGAACTCGGGGCCTTTCACGCCCCGGAAAAGACGTTAACTGCTGCCTCAGTTGATGTTGATTTGCTGGGACACCAAGTGCTTGACTCCCTGGCCCCATTGGCTAAGCACCATGAAAAGACGTTGGCCCTCACCATAGAACCCGGTTCTCGGCTATGGATTTTAGATAAAAGCGTCTTTAAACAGGTGCTGTATCACTTGATTTTCTGTGTTATTAACGGGGCCGGAGAAGGCGGGGCAGTTAAAATCCATGCCTCTCGCCAGCAGCAATCATTAAAGCTGGCGGTGTGGCTATCCCATCCTTGGTTGGGGGAGGGATTGCCCGGTGCCGAGAGTAGCTTGTCTCCCTATTTGCAACCGATAAATAAAGAGAGCGGCCAAGGCCAAAGACCCGATGATTTCTCCATGGGCAATCCCCCTTCACGGGAGGTCTTGGCCCTGCTGCTCAGTCGCCATCTGGCAGAAGTCCATGGGGGTCACCTGACCCTACAAGGGAATGAAGAGGCGGGGCATCGCTTGATTGTCGTTTTGCCAACGCTAGCCGCCCCTACTTCAAGCGAGATGGTTTAACAATTTAACAATGTGAGGGCGGACAAGCTGAATGGGTACAGAATGAACTGAGCTGTGAGGCTCTGTTCGTTTATCTAGAGCGCAATCGCCATGGGCAAGAAGTCCCGCTTGGGTTTGTTTTGGAGTCTGCTTTTAGGGGTCTGTGGTGGTGTGGCTGCCTGTGGTGATTCGCCGGTAGCACGTCCCGATGGTGAGGATCTGGCCCCTATTGCCGCGCCACAGCGCTCGACCGTCTCGGTTACTGATGTTGCTGACAGCACGCCAACCGCTGCGATCGCTGATGATGCAGAGCCCGGTTTTGGTGACACCACCATCATCCCAGGGGAGCGCTTTGGCCCCGTCACCCTAGGAACCAGCCGCGCTGATTTGGTGGACTGGTTTGGGGCCGAAGCCGTTGTAGATGTCGAGGTGCCAGCGGGGGAAGGGACGACCGAACCGGGGACCCAGGTTGATCTGGGTCCAGAGCAGTCCTTTTCGGTGGTTTGGTTGGATGACGCCCAAACCCGTCCGCTATTAGTCAAGGACTTTGGTGCGGCTTGGCGCACCAAAGACGGGATTGGCCTGCATATGACCGTTGCCGATCTGCAAGCGGTGCTGGGGCCTTTTGAATTTTATGGATTTGGCTGGGATTATGGCGGCACCGTCATCCTAGAAGGCACGAGTCTCAATGATGCCTACGGCGTGCTCATTATCCGATTGCAACCAGATATCGGTTCGAATGAAATCCCCCCGGAGTCCTTACAGGCGGTGATGGGGGACGGTATCTTTAGCTCGGAGACGGTCAACCTCGCTGATCTGGGGGTGACAGTGGGTGAGATGATCGTGTATCTGAACGATTCGCCTTAACCCATGACTTCCCCCCGTCTGCCCAAGGCTAGCTTGCCCCCTGGCCTAATTGTCCGTACCGGTCGCATGGTGTGGAGCACCCTGTGGCAAATCATGATGAGTCGTCTGGCCCCAACCGATCAGGCGGGGGCCTATGTGCGGCCAGAAAGCCGGTTTCGTCAGGGGATGGATGGTGATGGCCCTTACCCGGCAGCGGGCGATCGCTATCGCTTAATTGTGGGGATGGGGTGCCCGTGGGCGCACCGTACCCTGGTGGTGCGAGCCCTCAAGGGTTTAGAGCAGACGGTGCCGATTTGGCGGGTTAACCCGTCTCCGGATGAGGGGTTCTGGGTATTTGAGCCGGGGCAAAATCTGGAATGGCGATCGCTACCGGCGTTATACCAAACGGCGCAACCGGGTTACACCGGACGCAGCACGGTACCGGTGTTGTGGGATAACCAGAGCCGCACCATCGTCAATAACGAGAGCGCAGACATCATTGAAATTTTGAATGAATCTTTTAATGATGTTGCTCAATGCCCGGAGATAGACCTCTATCCGGCTGCCCTCAAAACTGAAATTGATACTTGGGGCGATCGCATCTATCACGCGGTCAATAATGGGGTGTATCGCTGTGGTTTTGCCCGGACCCAAGCGGCCTATGAGGCGTCCTGCACCCTCTTATTTGACACCCTAGATGAGATCGATCAATTGCTGGCGAGCCAGCGTTACCTCTGTGGAAACAGCCTAACCCTGGCCGATGTGCGACTTTTCACCACCCTGTTTCGGTTTGATGGGGTTTATCACGGCTTATTTAAGTGCGATCGCCGCCATCTGCGCGATTTTCAGCACCTATGGCCCTATGCCCGCGACATTTATCAGCAGCCTGGGGTGGCGGCGACCTGTGACCTAGAAACGGTCCGACGGGAATATTACGGCAACCTGTTTCCGTTAAATCCGGGAGGGCTGATTCCCCTTGGCCCCGATCCAGCGGTGTGGGATGTGCCCCATGGGCGAGCGGCGCTAACGATCGGGTAGACGCGTGGGGGAGCCCATGGCCCAAGATGCTGAGCGCTATTTGGATTTGAGGTGCCGGCCAATGGCAGACGATGACAGCCGTTTCCTGTAGGGCCATTTTCCTGCCGGAAGGTTGCGCCCACCAGCAGCCCAGGGCCAATAGGCTTTCACCTCTGAGGCATTCCACGTTAGCGCTGTTTGTTGTTTGTCCACCGATGGGGCAGGCTAACCCATGGGCAGGGGGCAGAACCTGGGTCAGCAATCTGTGCATGGGCGCTAGATCGTGCTGAACCGCGAGAACGGATACGGATTAATCGAGATAGCTTATTTATCTTAGGGAAGGATAAAACTGGAGCTATTTATCTGGTTGGTGGTTCCAGCGATACCCTCAACTACCGCCGATTAAAATTTTGCCTGCCGTTAGCCTATGACCTCTTCGGCAAAATTGCCTCGCTGATCTTCCCCCAAAGTAGTAGACAGTGAACTTAAGCTGCGACTGTCTGGCTTAGAGAGAGCCAGTACTTCTCCTCAAATTGAAC
>CAYGVA010000112.1:0-13190 GCA_964353225.1 uncultured Leptolyngbya sp. | reverse complement strand
GGGTTAGGGGTGGGTTTCCGGCTCATTGCCCAGCGGATTGGACCCACCCCACCTTGTGGGCACCCCTCCTGAGGGGGGATGAATATCCTTAGAATGCGGACTCAGGCAAAGTTGGTGGCTCTGCGCCGAACCATTCTTGGTAGATCTCAGCGTAGGTACCATCGGCAATCATCGAAGCAAGCGCCTCATTGACTGCCGCAAGGTTTTCAGAGTCCTTGGGTAGCGCAATGCCGTAGAACTCTTCGGTGAGGAGTTCGCCTACCACTTTCAATCCCGTCAGGTTGTCAGAGGAGATCGCAAACAGGGTGACTGGCGCGTCATTAATGACGGCATCCACATTGCCGTTGACCAACTCTTGTAGCGCCAGGGGAGCCGAGTCAAAGGTGCTGATTTCGGCACCGGGAATCTTTTCAGCTTCGCTGGCCCCCGTTGTGCCGATTTGTACGGCGATTTTTTTGCCTTCTAAATCTTCGAAACCGGCAATATCATCGGTGCCTTCTTGGACCGCGATCGCCAGACCCGCCTTAAAGTAGGGGCTAGAAAAATCAACCGTTTTGGCCCGCTCTTCGGTAATGGTCATGCCGCTGATGGCGGCATCGACGGTACCGGCTTGGAGCGCAGGAATAATGCCGTCAAAGGGCAAACTCTCGAACTGGACTTCGAGGCCAGCGGTTTCACCGATCGCCGTCATCAGATCAATGTCAAACCCTTCTAGCTCACCATCGGCCCCCTGGGATTCAAAGGGAGGGAAGGCAGGCTCTGTGGCCACCTTAAGGATGCCACCGCCCGCCTCAGGGTCTCCGCCTGTATCACCGGCACCGGTGTCAGTGCCGCCGCAGGCCGTAACCATCAAAGACAGGCCCAGCCCGAGGGCAAGCTGCCGCATGAATTTAGCCCGAGTTAAATCGATCATGGATTGTATTGATTCCTCATATCACCAAGATCGCCCTGTTCAAAGAGCAATTGCATTATTTAATCATCCGTACCGCTTGATGGGGCGATGGCGATTGCATTCAGCCTTAGGCATTGAGGCCAGCCCTAAGCCATCGCACCCACAGCACAGTCGGATCAAGCCTTAACAACCTTAATCCTAGGGACATCATCCATGGGATTTCAGTAGCCTTAGTGTCACCCTGAGGGCAAAACGGCGATGGTCTCCGACCCGCCTTTGGCTATCGCAATTCTGGGCTGGAGGCTACAAAATTTCCCTTGGCCGGATGCTACGCTAACAGCCACATTGCCCATTCCGCAATTATTTTTGCCCTTGCCCTGCTATGCCCTAATGCGGCCCCAATACTGCTATGGACAATTCCACCCCCGCTATTTATTTCCAAGGTTTGGAGAAACGCTTTGGCTCCCTGTCTGTGCTAAACGGTGTTAATGGCCAAATCAACCGGGGTGAGGTGGTGTCGATCATTGGCCCATCGGGCTGTGGCAAAAGTACGCTGCTGCGCTGTTTTAACCACCTAGAAACCATCAATGGGGGGCAGCTCTTGGTGGATGGGATGGATCTCGCGAAGCCCAATCTGACGCGCAAACAGCTCTTAGGGTTACGGGCCAAGGTGGGCATGGTTTTTCAGCAGTTCAATCTGTTTCCCCACATGACCGTGCTCGATAACCTCACCCTGGCTCCCCGCAAGGTGCTGGGGCAAGCGGCAAAGGAGAGTAGCCGCATGGCGCGGTTCTACCTAGATAAGGTGGGGCTGGGCGAAAAGGGCGAGTCCTACCCCGATCAACTGTCGGGGGGGCAAAAGCAACGGGTGGCGATCGCCCGCGCCCTTTGTATGAAACCGGACATCATGCTGTTTGATGAGCCCACCAGCGCCCTTGATCCAGAGCTGGTGGGGGAAGTGCTGATGGTGATGAAGCAGTTGGCCGAAGAAGGCATGACCATGGTCGTGGTCACCCACGAGATGCAATTTGCCAAAGAAGTGGGCGATCGCGTGTTGTTTTTAAACCAGGGCCGGGTCGAAGAAGAGGGCAACGCCCGTGAGGTGCTGGGGTCACCGCGCAGCGATCGCCTCCGCACCTTTCTCAGCCGCATGAGTGCCACCCTGGCGTAACTAACCCCTCATTCCCTAGGCCCCTCATCCCCTAGCCACCCCCGAGCAACACCACCGAGCCCGTCAACCGTTGCAGTAGTGGCAGCGTCACCTCGCTCATGGGCAGACCATCGGCCCCCACCCGTTGCCGCTGCGATCTCAACACCACCAAATCCTGCTTTTGCGACTCCCGCAAAATCCGGGTGATCACCTCCTTGGCCACCACCACCCGGCCCTTTATCAGGCCCTCCGGTAGATTTGACGTCTGCGTAATCAGCGCCAACTGCTCCCGAGCCCAAGCTTTTTGGGGCTTCGGGGTTTGGGGCGGGCAGATATGGAGCAGGGTGAGCTGCGCCTGATTGGCCATCGCTAACCCCTGGGCAAAGTGGATGGCTTGCAGGGTCGTTGCGGTGAAGTTTTCTACCGGCACCAGAATCCGGCGGAAGGTTAAGGGGGACTGCTGCAAACGGGCGATCGCCACCAAACAATGGGACGACCACAGCACTTGGTCTGTAATACTGCCCAGCAGTTGCGCTTGGAAGCCCATGTAATTGCCCAGCCCCAGCACAACTAAGCTAGCGTCGGCTTCGCGGCTGCTATGGCTGATACCCTGAGCCACATCATATTCAATCCGTAGCTGGGGACTCGCTTCTACCCCCAACTTGAAGCAAGCTTCCTGGGCATAGTTCAAGCGCCGTTGGCAGCGCTGTATCGCCCGCTCCAACTGGGGTGAGTCCATTTTCGATTGAGCCCGAGCGATGGCCAAAGGTATGATTTCGCCCCCCTGATGGCGGGCTATCAGGGCTGCCATTTCGAGCAAATACTGCTCCGTTTTGGGGTTGTAGACCGGTACCACCACAGTAAATTCTGCCGTCTGTGGCGAGACCCCTAAGTCATCGGCCAGCCCCTCTGCCAAGACATCTCGGGCCGCCACCGGGGCAAGCTTAGCCGCGACCCGAGCGGTGAGCAGTGGCCCTGCCACCGCCGTCACCAGCATCAGCAAAATGACGCTATTAAACACCTCCTGGTTAATGATGTTGGCTTCATAGCCCACTAAGGCTGCGGCCAAGGTGGCGGCCACCTGGGGCAAGGAGAGGGACCACATGGTCAGGGTTTGGTCCCAGCTATAGCTAAACACCGGCTTCATCGCCCAGGCAGCTAAGAACTTGCTGGTGATCAACGCCCCTACAATCGCAAACGGCAGCCCAACGGAGGTCAACAGATCCCGAAAGGCATGGATATCGAGCAGCAGCCCCATGCTGACAAAAAAGATCGGAATGAACAGGACGCTGCCCACAAACTCCACCTTTTCTTTGACGGGGCTGTTGCCCACCACGTCATTCACCGCAAGACCCGCCAAAAAAGCCCCGACAATTTTTTCGACCCCCACCAGTTGGGCACCGACCGAAGCCACGAAAACCGCTAGCAATACAAACAAAAACTGGTTGCCCTGGTCATCGCGCGATCGCCGAAAAAAATCTTTGCCCAGCCAATCCAAGCCAAACAACACCGCTGCCGCGTAAAGGCCCAATCCTCCCACCAGGGTGACGAGACTCCATGCCGAAAAGTCGCCTTTGTTGACCCCGGTACAAATTGCCAACACCAGCAGTGCCCCAATATCAGTAAAGATGGTGGCCCCAATGGTGACCGTCACCGCTTCGTCATGGACCACCCCCAAGCGTTGCACAATCGGATAGGCCAGCAGGGTATGGGACGCCAAAAGAGAGCCAATCAATACCGAAGCATTCCAGTCAAAGCCAAACCATCGGCCCACCAAAATGCCCATGATCATCGGGATCGCAAAGGTGGTGCCCCCAAACCCAAGAGAGCGATTGCGGGTACGGCGAAACTGCTTGAGGTCAATCTCTAGCCCCGCCACAAACATCAGATAAATCTTGCCGATGTCCGCAAACAGCTTCATAATCTCAGACTCGTTGCTGAGCACATGTAGGCCGCTGGTGCCCAGCACCACACCCGCTGCCAACAACCCCACCAAACCGGGCAACCGCAGCCGCTCAAAAATAGGCGGGATCACCAAAATCACCGCCAGCAACACCACAAAGGTGATCACAGGCTCTCGAAACAATGCCGGAATGGATGCCATGCAAACCTGCCTAGGGAGGGGAGATGCAAATGCCCGACCTGCACGCTGAAAGGAGCGCAGGTCGGGCCATCAAGATCTTAGAATTAAAACCAGCGCTGGAGCCCACCCATGATTGAGATGCAGCAAATTGAAGCCCTGAGCCAGCAAATTGCTGAACAATTTACCCCCAATAAAATCATTCTGTTTGGCTCCTACGCCCAAGGCGAACCCACCAAAGACTCCGATGTTGATTTGCGGGTGATATTGCCCTTTGAAGGCTACCCCTTTCGCCAAGCATCTGTAATATTAGGCGCAACCGATCCTGACTTTGCCGTTGATTTGCTGGTGCGAACCCCTGCACAACTCCAACAGCGATTGACCCAGGGTGACGGTTTTATGCAAGACATTTTGGCCACAGGGAGGGTCTTGTATGAAGTCGCTCACCCAAGAATGGCTGGATAAAGCCGAGGGAGACTTTCTGACCGCCACCAGAGAAATCCACGCGGCCAAAGATTCCAACTACGATGCCGTCTGCTTCCATGCTCAGCAATGTGTTGAAAAATATTTCAAGGCGCGGCTCTACGAAGCGGACATTCCTTTTCGCAAAACCCATGATTTACGGCTGCCATTGAAGATGCTGCTCCCGATGGAACCGAGTTGGCAGCAATGGCAAAATGGGCTGCGAGATCTAACGGCGGCGGCAGTTGAGGTGCGTTATCCGGGGTTTTCGGCCAATCAGGAGATTGCCGATGAGATGTATGACCTCTGTACAGATGTCCGGCAAGCCGTCCGCTAACGTTTGGGGCTGGGCTGACCGACGGCAGGGAGTCGTTGCACTATTCCAACTGATAACTCTCCGCCTGGAGCCGAAACATCTGGGCGTAGAGTCCCCCTTGGGCTAGGAGCTCACTGTGGCTGCCCGCCTCCACAATGCGGCCTTTTTCTAACACCACAATGCGATCTGCAATGCGCACGGTCGAGAAGCGGTGACTGACCAAAAAGGTCATTTTGCCCTGGGTGAGCTGGCGGAAGCGCTGGAAAAGTTCATGCTCAGCGATCGCATCCACCGCCGCCGTCGGTTCATCCAAAATCAAAATCTGCGCTGTGCCCATAAACGCCCGCGCTAGGCCAATTTTCTGCCACTGGCCCCCCGATAGTTCCACGCCATCTTTAAAGATTTTCCCCAAGATAGTGCCATAGCCCTGATCCAGGGTAGTGATCACCGATGTGGCCCCCGCATCCGAAGCCGCCTGACGAATGGCGTCGGGGTTGTCCCGTTGGCTGAGATTGCCAAAGCCAATGTTGTCTTCTACTGAGAGGGCATAGCGGGCAAAGTCTTGAAAGAGTACCCCCACATTGCGCCGCACCTCTCTCAGGTTGAACTCGGTCAGGGGCACCCCATCCACGGTAATTGCCCCCTGATCTAGGTCATAAAACCGGTTCAGTAACTTCAACAGCGTGGTTTTACCCGAGCCATTCACCCCCACGAGGGCAATGCATTCGCCGGGAGCGACGGTCAGATTAATGTTCTGGAGCGTGGGCGTATGGGCTCCTGGGTAGGTAAAGGTGACATCCCGCAGGGCCAGCCCTTGGCGAATGGGTTCAGGGAAGGGGTGGGGAGATCGCGGGCTCACCACCTGGGGGGTCAAATCGAGAAATTCAAAATATTGAGAGACATAGAGGCCATATTCATACAGCAGGGCAATGCTAGACAAAATGCCTTGGATGCGACTCTGGGCCTGCTGAAAGGTCCCCCCGTAGAGGGTGAGATCGCCAATGGTGATGCGGCCGCTTACCGCCTGAAACAGCACTACCCCATAGGCAGCGTAAAAGCCGGTGCTGGCAATGGTGCCGATGCCAAAGTTCGCGATCGCTTGCCGCCCCGCCAGTTGGGCCGACTCCCGATGGAATTCCCCACGAATGTGCCGCCATTGCTCCAGCAGGTAGGAGCCTAAATTAAACAGCCGCACCTCCTTAGCAAAGGCTTCTTGGGTCAGCACCCGCTCAAAATATTCTGATAGCCGGTTGTTGGGGGTTTGGCGACGCATCATCCAAAACCGCCGCCGCGAATAGCGCACCCCCACCCAAAATGCTGGGGTCGCGGTCACAAACAAAATAGCGGTGACGGCGGGGTTGAATTTCAGCAGCAGGGCCAAGAGGCCGACTAAACCCACCACCTGCCCCACCAGCCGGGTGAGGATATCCAACACCCGCAATAAATAACTGCCACCGCTCTGCTGGGCGCGGCTGAGCAGGTCGTGAAATTCAGGCCGTTCGTAATGGGCGAGATCCAGCACAATGGCCTGCTGGAGCAAAATTTGATTGGCGTCCAAGGAAAACTGATCTTTCATCACTTGAGACGCAAAGGTCTGCCCTTGGCTGAGCAAACTTTGCAGCAAAACGAGGCCAAACTCGATCGCCACCAACTGAATTAAGGGCCGGAGGGTCTGCGCTGCCAGCCCAGCATTTTGCACCACCCAATCCACAATCAACTTGCCCACGTAGAGCTGAGCTACGGGAATCAGGGCATCAGCTAGGGTGATCAGCAGACTCAGCACCAGCCAGCCAGGGGTGGCCCGCCACACCAAGCGAAACAGGCGAGGGGTATTTTTGAGGGTGGTCCAAAGGCGGTTGGACTTGGGGGGCATGGGCGATCGCACAGTCAAAATAGAACATCCCCTATAAACCTTGCCGTTCCATCATTGCAGGCCGATCTGAGGCCCGCTATCTTAACGCTACACGGATGATCTCCCCATCTAAACCCATTCATAATGGGCAATACCCCGTTCGGCCATTGCCTATGGATGCTTTTTCGCCCGTACCGCCCCCTTGGACCGATGCCGCCCGCCACGCTTACCAATTTGTCTGTCCCAGTTGTGGGGCCAGTGCCGCCCAAGCCCAAGCCGCGTGGCTCAATCGCCGCGCCCCCGTTTACACGGCGGAACAGCGGCGCAAGTGGCAGGAGTTTTACCATTGTGGAGAATGCAACACGGTTTGGTGGGCCTGGAGTAGCGATCGCCCCACCGATCCTGGGGCCGAAAACACCGATATCTAAGACTCAGGGGCCGGTCACCGGTAAGCCATCTAAACTATTGCTCTGTGAACCATGACCATTGTGGTGTTCGGCAGTCTGAATATGGATTTGGTGGTGCGATCACTCCGCCTACCGCAGCCAGGTGAAACCATCCTCGGCACGACCTTTGACACAGTACCGGGCGGCAAAGGGGCCAACCAAGCCGTTGCCGCTGCCCGGTTGGGCGCTGACACCAGCATGGTGGGACGCGTCGGGGCCGACGACTTTGGCCATCGACTGCGCCATGGGTTGGCGATCTCAGGCGTCAAGGTCGAGGGTATTGCTGTGGATACCGAAGCGCATACCGGTATCGCCACCATCACCGTAGCGGCCAATGGCGAAAACCAAATCGTAGTGGTGCCAGGGGCCAATGGTCAGGTCGCCCATCCTGACATGGCGCGCCTGCAAGCCCAACTCACCACCGCCAGCACCCTACTCATGCAGCTAGAGATCCCCTTATCGGCGGTTACCGAAGCGGCTCACCTCGCCAAGGCGGCTGGGGTAACGGTGATGCTAGATCCGGCCCCAGCCCTACCAGAACTACCGCCAGCGCTATATCAATACACTGATATCTTGACCCCAAATCAAGTTGAGGCCAGTCAGTTAGTGGGCTTGCCAATAGAGACCCTAGAACAGGCGCAACAAGCGGCCCAAGTGCTACGGCAACGCGGTGTCGCCACGGTGATCATGACCCTGGGTGCCCAAGGGGTGATCTGTGCCACCGGCACCGAAACCTTTCACCAACCTGCCTTTGCCGTAGATGTGGTGGATACGGTGGCGGCAGGAGATGCCTTTAACGGGGGGCTCGCTGTAGCCCTAGCGGAAAAGAAATCTTGGCGGGATGCGGTGGTGTGGGCCAGCGCCACCGCCGCCTTAGCTGTGACCCAGGCCGGTGCTCAGCCCGCGCTGCCCCTGCGATCTCAGGTTGAAACGTACCTGACTAATCACCACCCACGCTGATGTTGGTATTGACCACCTCTGCATTGGTGAGAATAATCCCCTCTAGGGAGGCCCCCGCCACTTCCACAGAATAGAGCCTGGCTTGGGTTAAGTTGGCCCCATCGAGGACGGCATCGGTCAGATTAGCGTTGGTCAAAAAGGCTTCCGTTAAATTGGCTTCCGTCAGATTGGCTCCCTCCAGATCCGCCCCTTCCAGATTGACCTCGACAAGATTGGCCCCGGTCAGATCCGCCTGACGTAAATCGGCCCCAATCAGATGGTGTTGGCTCAGGTCAGCCCCCGTCAAATCACAGCCAAAACAATGGCCTGTAATCGCCAGACGCTGCACATCCAACGGGTTTTCTGCCCACGCTGGCATCGCAAACACCACAGGAGCAGAAAGTGCGATCGCCGCAGTCATTAAACGTTTCATAAATTAACCTCCGTCACTCAGTTCTAGAGAGGGTAGGTGGTTAAATACCGTAGCTGGAAGCTATTTTCCTGTTATCTGTTTGCATCCACGGCCTAATTTTGGAAGATTGATTTAGGCGCAGGTCAAGATAAGCAAATCAAACTCGACACCGCTGAACGGGCATCAAATCCAGGGAGAAAATATCTCCTCTTACCAATAGGCAAAACCGTCAAGATAGATGTCTTAAAACTGAATAGAAGCCCAAAAATGTGTAGATTTCACGGCACTTCAGGTCAGTCTTGGTGGGGCTTTAAACAGGGTTGACCTTGCCAGCCCGACATCCATCTCAACCCCCATGGCTCCTATGATGCCACAGCGCCAAAATCCCATGGGGTGGATACCCGCCAATTGACATGGATCTTCAGACTGCCGTAATAGTCAATGGCAGACATCCCTTGACCATTGAGGTTTCTAGCTCCCTAGCCCCTGCCATCTAGGGATCTGAGGCGTTGAGGCGATCGCGCCATTGGGCATCCAGCTTTTCCGATTGCTCAAACTCTTGATCGGTCAGATCGGTCTCAGTGGTATAGGCCAGATCATCTTTTGTGACCACCGTTTCAGCGATGAATTCCTTGGCGTACTCAATTTTTTCAGACACAGCCCCTTCCAGACGATTTAAAGTGCTGGCTCGCTCCTGCCTCAGCTCATTTTGGGCCGTAATCTTGCCATTCTGCCGCTGCACCCAAAAATAACGCGCCGCTGGAATCCCTAAAAAAGCAATGCCGTAGGCTAGCAGCAACCCATAAATGCTGTAGACAAAGGCCACTAGACCGCCCAGTTCTGCCACGAGGCTGCCATTGTCAGCCAGCATCACCCCTAAAACGATCGCCCCTACAAAATTGAAAACCCCCAAGCCAATGGCAATGCCAATCTGATTGCTGCTGGCCCGACTAAATTTCCAGGCAGTGGCTTTGAGATAGGCCGCAACGGAGGTGCGCTTACGATCTTGGGCAGTCACCTGTAGCTCTGGAAAGTGGTAAATGATATGGCCCTGGGGACTCACCTCAGGTACCCCATTAAATCGGGTTAAGACGGGCAACATGTAGTCTTCGCTTTCATTAGCCCAACCTTCCCCGACGTCATCTAAGTACGGGGCAACTTGCTCAGCAGCAACGGCTCCCCCCTGGTTACGAATCACCGTACCAATGGTTTGCCAGCGGCGCTCCTCTAGATCCGCATTCGGGTCACCATCCCCGAACAAAAAGGAAAAGATCGATTCGAGGAAATTCATCTCCTCTTCTTGACCCGAAGAACGGAGTCGTTGGGCAGAAGATCGGCGGCGGCGATCATTGAAGTTAAAAAAGTAGAACAGATCCCCCACCCAAAATCGGGGGATAAACATCATGCCCCCACCCGAGGAGCGGCTAGAGCGGTTATCTTCCCGCTGGGAGGAACTGGCGGCAATCGTCAAGGCCACGATCGCAACCACAATCAGCAAAATCGACAGGATTAAGATCACCCCGAAGGAGATCCGAATCAGGTAAAACAAAACCCGCCAGATTTTTTGCCAGGTTTCCTGGAACCGCAATCGCCAAAATCGGTTCCGCAGAATTGCTCGAAAGTTATTCGGAAATTCATAGGCAATTTCCCCAGCCTCAGACACCTGGAGGTGGGCTTGGGTATCCGCTGCCAATGCAATCAACCCCTGTTGGGCGATCGCTAAGCTCAACCCCGCCTCTGCGGCAACATCCCCCACGGTGACCCGGTAGTCTAGGGACTCTACGGCAGTCATGACAGCAGTATCCAGTGGCATCGGTACTCCTTACTCGCCCGGTGATGATTCTGCCCGCAGCAGAACCCTGTCTGTAATCCAGTATAAAGAGCCGCACTGGCCCCTAAAACGCAAAATAGCCTGGCGGGGTACGGAAAACCCAACACCAGGCTATTACAGACGGTCATGCCAGAAGCTGCCCAGGGGGCAAGGCCCTTAGCCGCGCTTACCCAAAACCTGATCTCGCAAAGAGACCACGTTCTCGCTGAGCTCTTGGCGGTTCGTGTCCTTGAGCAAGAACCGATAGACAAACCAACCGGCGTAGATCAAGCCCACTAGCTCAAAGGTGGGGGCCAATAGGGGAATTTCGTTAATGGTGTTGAGAATTGCCAGCACGAGCTTGACAGACACCACGGCTCCCAGGATTAAGCCAACGGTAATTAAGGGGCGTTGATACTCCTTAAAAAAAACAGTCACGTAATCGGGCAAGTTAGCCAAAACACCAGAAACTTTTTCCCAAACCACTTGGAGTTGCTCGGTAGAATCATTGGTGCTAGCGGACGTCGGCTCAGTACCCACGGGGTTGGATTCAGGGACGGTGGAGTCGGATTCAAATTCTGTATTCATATCTACCAGTGGAAACGCATCATTCTGAATAGCAATTACGGTGACTGTTAAAGATGGCTGCCGGTCAGCAGAACTGGAAAATATATGACGAGTATCGCTAATATGCTGTGCCGCCAAGACCATCTAGGAGGCTTACAGGGCCTTCTACTATGCTGGACAGTTGTCCAAAAAGTAGGGGTGGGAGGTGTCTAAAGACATCACTAGCGCGAGCCAGATGCGATAGATACGCCCTAACAAGCAAGATGGCTAAGGGCCACCGGATTTTTCCTAAACAATCTCTCAAAGAGATAGCAGAGTATAGTCCGAAACGCATGGATTTTCAAACTGACTTTAGACTACGCTCCATTACAATGCTAGAAACGCAATCCGTTGGAGGCTGAAGGTCTATCGAACCGATTCATGGCCAACTCAAAGGACTCAAGTCAAACCAACTGAAGCAGTTGCAGCGGCTTTACCATGAGCGTCTGCCGGGGGATCGCCTCACCACGGTAGAATTTGCCCAGCGTATTGCCGCCATTAGTACCGAATTAGGGCTGCCGTTGTGTGTTTACATTAACCGCCGGGGCCAGGTACTACGGGTTGGGGTCGGAACGCCCCATCAGACTCAAATTCCCCCCTTAGAACTTCCCCGCTATGGGGCTGAGCGACTGTGTGGCATTCGTTGCCTGGTCACACAACTGAAGCACACGACACCCAGTACCAGCGACCTCACCGCCATGGCGATTCAGCGGTTGGATGCGCTAATGACCATCACCCTTTCAGGGCAGGGTTTCCAACGACGGGGGGGAGGCGCAACCGGCTACGTTAAGGTCGCCTACCTGTCCCATTTAGTGCCCCACCCTGAGGCGAGGTGGACGGTTTCTCCGGCAATGGCCCTAGAGGCGTTGGCTTGTCAAGATTTTGAGGCGTTAATCGAGGCCCTTGAGACCGAGTTTCGGCGCACCTTTGTGGCCCAGCAGGTCGATAGCAGTCAAGATCGCGTGCTGCTAGTGGGGTTAATCACGGCCCGGACCAGTCGGGGGCAATTTCAGGGGGGGCTCCAGGAATTAAGGCGTTTGGTCGAAACCGCCGGGGGAGATGTGCTAGAGGAGATTCACCAGCGCCGCGATCGCCCCCATCCCCAGACCGTGCTGGGGGCGGGTAAGGTGCAAGAGATCGCCCTGGCTGTACAGACCTTGGGCATTAATTTAGTGGTGTTTGATCGCGATCTATCCCCAGCTCAGGTGCGTAATCTAGAGGCCCAAGTGGCGGTTAGGGTGGTCGATCGCACCGAGGTAATTCTCGATATTTTTGCCCAGCGAGCCAGAAGCGGAGCCGGTAAATTACAGGTGGAATTGGCCCAACTAGAGTATCAACTCCCTCGCTTGGCGGGCCGGGGGTTAGCCCTGTCTCGGCAGGGCGGCGGCATTGGCACCCGAGGCCCTGGGGAAACCCAACTCGAAACCGAACGCCGCGCCATTCAACGGCGCATTGCCCGTTTGCAGCGGGATGTGGATCAGCTTCAGGCCCACCGGGCGCGACTGCGGCAGCGACGGCAGCAGACCGATGTCCCATCGGTGGCGGTGGTGGGATACACCAATGCGGGAAAATCGACCCTGGTGAATGCCCTCACCCAATCGGATGTATACGCAGCGGACCAACTGTTTGCCACCCTGGATCCCACCACCCGCCGTCTCGCCATTACGGATCCAGAAACCCAGTCCCAACGCACCCTGGTGGTCACCGATACGGTGGGCTTTATCCGTGACCTGCCCCCCGCCTTGGTCGATGCCTTTCGAGCCACCCTAGAAGAAGTGACGGAGGCAGATGCCCTCCTCCATGTGGTGGATTTATCCCACCCCGCTTGGCGGCACCAAATTCGGGCGGTGATGAAAATTTTGTCCGAAATGCCGATTACACCGGGGCCAATTTTGCTGGTATTCAATAAGCTCGATCAAGCGGAGAGCGATACCCTGGCGATCGCCCAAGACGAGTTTCCCAATGCCCTGTTCATTTCAGCCCAGGGCCGTTTGGGGCTCAGCCATCTGCGCAATCAACTGCTGCAATTGATTGACTACGCCAATGGCGGCGCTTAAGCACCAGCCGTGCAAGTTGGCCTACTCACCGGTGCAGCCCACGATTACCCAGCCGCCGCCTGACGCGTTCATTTTTTATTTTTTGAATAAAAATACCCTGAGGCAGGGGTTGAACCTTAGAGGGTGTTTGAAAAGTTATTCAGTGTCAAATTGGCTACGCCAATCGGC
>CAYGVA010000111.1:0-13242 GCA_964353225.1 uncultured Leptolyngbya sp. | reverse complement strand
CCACCAACCCGGTCACCACCCCCGCCAAGCCCACCCGCACCGGAAACCGCACCGCTTGCAGTTGGTGATAAAAGGCCAGACTCGCCATAATCCCCTGGCTAAAGAGGCGACCCAGCAGTCCTGACAGCACCCCCAGCAGGATCAAAAAGGGCAGATCTGGGATAGAAAAACCCGTTTGCAATAGCCCCACATTGCTGAGGTTGAGCCCCTGCCCCCCCAGCAATCGGGACACCACCGCCCCCACAAATGAGGCCAAGATAGCGGTGCCCAGGGTCAGCCCAGAAAAATCTTGTAGCAGCTCCTCCACTACAAACAACACCCCGGAAATGGGGGCATTAAACCCAGCAGCAAGTCCCGCCGCTGCTCCAGCAGCGATCAATTGGCGGCGATATTGGGGGGAGGTGGGCACCCAGAGGCTGAGCTGGGCCGCAACCGCCGCCCCAATCTGCACCGTCGGCCCTTGGCGACCTAGGGATAGACCTGAGCCCAGGGCCAGCATCGTGCTCACCAATTTCAGAATGACGGTGCGTAACGTCAGCGCAACTTTGACATAGCTGAGGGCGGCTTTGACCTGGGGAATGCCGCTACCGGCCAGTTCTGGGGCAGACTCTACGAGCCAGCCGGAGCAAATTCCGCCGACGAGGCCCAATCCTGGCAATAGCAACCACAGCGGCAAGGCGGTCTGGAGCCGCCAAGCGGTCATCAACTCCACCCCTTGCTTTAGGGCCACCGCCGCCAGACCCGACACTAAGCCAATCACACAGGCTTCCGCGATCGCCACCTGCTTAGGGTCAAGAAACTGGTATATGCGCCTAGAGCGCCCCATGGATGCTGGAGTTAAATTGCGGCCGACTGAATCCATGCCGACTGTAGGACATTCTCAGAACGGATTGTCTCAAGAATCTTGTCTGGCCTCGATCCTTACTCCAGTTCGGCCACCACTTTAATTTCAAAGAGTTCCTCTAGCCACAGCTTCTTATCGTCCAAATTCCACAGTTCCGAGGCGCAGTCGTCTTGGCCATAGGCAGGTTTTAGGCGTAATGCTAGGACTCGAGTGTCCGGGTTAAAGGTGTAAGTGACTTGCGCGATCGCCCCAATGCCCCGCCGATCGAGGGCCACCGCGACCCGCAAGAGAGCGCTGAGATGACTCACCACTTGACGATGGTATTTGGTGGGTAAATTACGGTAATTGTCGTGCTTCTTGCGGGGCAGGCTCTTGCGGTGGTAGCGGGCAATGTTGCCAATCACCTCAATATCCACCTCGGTGTAGCCCAACAGTTCCCCATGGCGGATGAGGTAGTAGGAATGCTTGTGGTGGCTAGAGTGGCTGATGAAATGGCCACAATTATGCAGAATAGCCGCCGCCCAGAGCAACTGCCGCTCCGGATCACCCCATTGGTGCAGGTGCCCTTGGGTGGCGTCAAACAGCGCTAGGGCATATTGGGCGATGCGCTCACTATGCTCCCCCGACACCTGATACTTTTGGGCAGTATTGAGCACATTCCGCTCCCGAATGGAGCTTTGGAACTGCATCCGGTCTTCAATCAGCCCACGGGTAATCATCCAGTCCACCACCACCCCTTCCCGCAGGGCACGCTCACAGACGGTGAGGGTTTCAACCCCCAGCATTTCCATGGCGTTTTGCAAGATCACCGCCCCTGCCACAATAATTTCGGCCCGGCGGGCAGACATTTCTGGTAGGGCCAGCCGCTCTGCATAGGTCATGTGGCGCAATCGCTCGACCCAGTCCTGGAGCTCTGACAGGCTCATTTGAAAACCGTTGAGCGGATCGGGCACAAATCCCAGCCGCTCATGGGCAATGAGGGCAGCTAGACATTCAATGGTGCCGGATGTACCCACTAAGCGCAGCCGCTCTTCCGGTTGCAGGTGACGCTTCAGATCCTCGACAGCGGGCTCAATGCGGCCCCGCACATAGGCACTGAGGTAGGTGAATTCGTCTTTGCTAATGGGGTTGGTGGTGACCAGTTGCCCGGTCAGGCGCACCGCCCCTACTTTGGTGCTGCTCAAAAAGCGATGGGGTTCGCCGGTGCCGAGAATCAGCTCGGTGGAACCGCCGCCAATGTCGATGATGGCGTGGGGACGGCTATGGAATTCCATCCCTGAGAGCACACCCAGATAAATCCGGCGGGCTTCTTCGGTGCCAGAAATCAGGTTAACGGAAAGGCCCACCTCTTTTTCGACCCGTTCGAGAAAAGTATTGCCGTTACTGGCCTCCCGCACGGCGCTGGTGGCCACCGCCAGGATCTCTTCTGCCTGGAAACTTTCGGCGATCGCCCGACATCGTTTCAGGGACTGCACCCCTCGCTCGATCGCTTCTTCGGCGAGACCACCGGTGGCTTCCGAGAAGTTGCCCAAACGGACGGTTTCTTTTTCGCGATCGATGATGGTAAAGGCCGGGAGATGGGGCTGGATTTTGACCACCACCATGTGAATGGAGTTGGTGCCCACGTCAATGGCGGCAAGGATGCGATCGCGTTGCAGGTAGCTGCGGTCAAAGCGACTGGGATCACTCAGCCGCGACGTTGTGGGAATCGAGGGAGCACGCTCAACCATAAATTGGCTTAGGAAACGGGTTCAGGGAAACACAGACTGCTCAGATTTTAGGGCAGAGAGGCACCGAGCCCAGCGTTTCAACACACTTGGCAATCCGAGAAACCCCAGACTGATCATCAGTCTGCCCGCTGTGATCCGCTGACACTAATTTCTGTGGCCAACAATTCATGGGTTTTAGACGATTGCAGGGTAAACAAGCCAGCACTAGATTCTCTGGCGTTGTCTGCCCGCCATACTTGAGGGCGATAGCATGATCAACCTCGTGGCGATACATGGAAAACGTTTGGTGGATCAAGCAGTACTCACAAGCACCTAAGGCCCGCTGTTGCACTAATTGGCGGAGTGGTGCCGGGATGTAGTCAGTCATGGGCAGCGCTAGGTTTGGGGAGCTGCGTTAAAGGTGGTGTAAGCCCGGATTTTGAGGAATCCAATCAGGGTGTCCAATTGCTCATAGAGATCTATCTCTGCCGTTTCAGCAGGCGTAAGCGCCACCTCACGGTTTTGTTGCAGAAGGGCTTGCAGCCGATTTTGAGCGGTTTCCGACACTTTGAAATTGATGATTTGTGCTGAGGTGGGGCGGCTTATCAAAAAGTCGAGAATTTCTTGATAAGTATCAGAGGTGCTAACCAGGCCGGTAGGGGGACCTTGACTGGGGGAAGGCTGCTTGAGCAAGGGGGTGGCAATGAGCCGGGTAAAAAGATCGGAAAACTGGCTTTGAAAAGGGACGAGTTGTTGAGCGAGTTCGTCAGGGATATCAATCGTGATTTGAGCCATGTTAAGGAAGCGTATGGGAGATATGGTTTTGGCTGATATCTCAATCTCTCTATTTATGGTAGCAACATCATTTTTGAGAAGATGATTTCGTTGACCATATCCATCACGTCATGGATAACGATATCGGCGGTGGCAGCGTCATTAATGTACTGATTTAAGGATTTGAATTGGTCAGTGGAGAGATTGCCCATCAGCTGGTCATCCCAAGTCTGTAGCATTTCATCAAAGACCCGCTTGGCATCGCCGTTGGTGCAAACAATGGGAATCACCGGGATGTTTTCCTGGCGGGCATATTGATAGGTCTCATAGGTACCCCCCACCCCGCCCACCAAAATGACCAGGTCAGCCCGTTGTAGACAATCGAGCCATTCATTCACCCCTGGTTCGGTGTAAGCAACCCTCCCACCTTTAAAGACCGGTTGTTTGCCCTGGGGGACCACCTGGGTCAATTTGTCCGTCAAGGGAATGTTGGCTGGGGAGAGGGTTTTGGCAAAATTGTCGGCCACCACATAATCGACCCCCTCCCAACCGCCGGTAATCAGCTTGTAATGGGCTTGGGCGATTTCCTGACCCAGTTTTTGGGCGCACCAATTCACCTCGTCAGGTATCTGGAAGTTGCCGGTACCGGCCACCAGAATGGTTTTGGTGCACCTGAGCTTCTCTGAGTCTTGCTGGATATTGCCGGTCAGGTTATCGATAAAGGCGTCAAAGTTCTGAGCCGGGTCAATGCTGAGTTTGTCTTTGATGAACACAATGAAGTCGTCTACCTGTGCAGAAATCTCACGGATTTTGCGGACAACATCGACCAGGGCGGAATATTCGGCTGCGGGGTCTGAGCCCATCAGGTCTTTGAGTTGTGCGACCTGCTGCCGCCAATGGTGAATGTAGTCAATTTGACCCGCTCGGGTATAGATATTGGCGTCGGACAGCACCACAGGGAAAATCTTCTGTTCATATCCTTTATGTTTCATCACCTCGATCGCTTCAAACATGCAATATTCCGATCGCAGGTACTTATCGCTAATCACCAAGATCACGTAGTTGCCGCGACCAATTTCGCGCATAAATTGCTCGATGCTGTTGCCCAGGGTGAGGTGATGGCGATCTCGAATGAGGTTGTAGCGTTGTGAGATCAGGGCATCGCAAATGCGATCGACGAGGGCTTCTCGCTGTTGCCCAGATTCACTCTTGTTGTCTTTCCAGGCGTAGGAAATATAAATCTGATTCATGTCAGCCTCAAGGACAATCAGCCCAGGGAAACAGCAACCGTGCGGCTCCGGCCACCTGGTGACGGGGACTCACCTCCGGCAGGGTCGGCAAAGGAACTATCGTTTGTTGCGGAAATTGTGCCGCCAGGGTCTTAGCGACAGTGGCATCTAGATCTGTGCCATAGCGATTGTGGACGACATAGCGCTGGGCGACCCCCCGTGCCGTTAAGGTGGCGGTCAACCGACTCGCCTCCGCCAAAATGGCCGACTGATTTTGCACGACCCCGATAAACTCCGTGTGGTTGGTATCGGTGAGGCGCTTTTGGGCCATCATCACCCGCTTTCGTAACTGGCGCAGGCGACCGATTAGCTCCACCCGACCCACCACATCTTGATATTTAATCCAGAGTTTAAAGATCCAGGACAGCCAATCCCCTAACGCCGCCGGCATATCCAAAAACTGCAAAAGATGCCCGGTGGGGGCGGTATCCAGCACAATCAGGGCTTCGCTGTCCTGTTCCAGCAAATCCATGACCGTCACCAGGGACAGCATTTCATCAATGCCGGGTAGGGCCTGGGTGACGATTTGCCGCCAGCCTTCGGGGCCATAGACCATTTGCAGGGAACCATCGCTGCTGTCCCCCGCCATCATTTCGGCCAGTTCCCAGAGGTAATCTTCGCGGAAACGTTCGAGCACCTGCTCGGCATTCACTTCTTGGGCGCGGAGGTTGTCGGTGAGGGGGGTTGGGGTATGGCCCAGGGGGGTCTCAAAGACATCCCCTAGGGAATGGGCCGGATCGATCGACACCACCCGAATGGCCCGGTCAGGGTGGTGGTGGGCTAGGCCGGTGGCGATCGCCGCCGAGACGGTGGTTTTACCCACGCCCCCCTTGCCACCCACGATCAAGAGCCGTCGCCCCTCTCCGATAAAGTCGGGGCAACCCGGTGGTAGCGGCTGGGGCCAAATGACCGGTGCAGCGCCTGGGGCCGCCGTCAAGGCAGCTTCATCCTCCAGGGCGACGGGGGCGAGGTGTGTTATCAGTTCAATTAGCGCTTCAGTGCCGACGGGCTCCGTCGCCCATTGGGGCAATGCCAATACGGGCTGAACGGGCACGAGGTCCTTAAAAGCCTTGAGTTGAGTGGTTTGGGCGGCGCTATGGGTCAGACGGTTGACCACTAGCCCCCCGAGGGGAATCTGTAACTGCCGCAGCGCGTCTAGAAACCGCTCCGTTTCCCGAACGCTGAGGGGCTCGGCCAAGGCGACAATCCAACAGGCGGTGCGGTTGCCCTGGAGTTGGGCACGACCAGCGGCCAGATCTGCCCCCATGGTGGTCAAAAACTGATCGGCTTGATCAGGGGTATACCGGCCTGAGAGGGCCTTGGCCATGTATTGGTGCTTATCTTGAAAGGACTGTAGGGCGGTTAGAAACGTATCCAGAAAATCCATAAGTCCTAGCAGATTCAGGGTGTGGCCGCTGGGGGCCATATCAACAATCACCCGATCCGCCTCCCCATCCCGCAGAATCCGCTCAATCTCCAGCAGCCCCATCAGCTCATTCAGGCCGGGCCAATCCATATCCCACACCGGGGACAAATCTTCGTTATCGACAAAGCTACCCCGCTCTACCAAGGTTTCTAGTACGGTGCCGTAACGGGTTTTAAAGGCCTGGAGCAGGTGCTCCGCATCCAGCGCCCGAACGTGGAGATTACCTAACCTAGGGTGGGGCCGCGCCGCGTCATCCACCGAGAGCTGTAGGACATCCCCCAGGGAGTGGGCGGGGTCGGTGGACAGCAACAGCACCGTTTCCCCTGGGTGGGTCTGGGCCTGGGTGAGGGCGATCGCGCAGGAAAAAGTGGTCTTCCCAACCCCGCCCTTTCCGCTAATCAGGGTTAATTGTGGCAATTGTGGCAATTGTGGCAACACCATCTGGATCTCTCCCTTCCGTCCGTATATAGCCGAGGTTGCCGGTTTCAGCACCCCACGACTCTACCCCTAGCAGTCCCCAATATCGATTGCAGTGAAGCATCGTCACAAGAATGTCACAATCTTTTCCTATAAAGAGCTATGGGGTTGTTAAACCATAGAACAGTTTCAAATGTGATTATTTTTAGACTTTTGATCCTAACCAGACATTAAGATCGACCCGTTCAATCTTCGATTTATTTGCTACTTGGTGTATTTAATACTCAGTACGGATCCGTAATTTGTTTTTTGGGTCACGTTCTGCTGCACCTAAAATACCTAACATCAGGTTAGAGGAACCCATACAAATTGTTTACAGCTTCTAGAAGTCTCACCCATCTCTCCCTGAAAATCCCTTGCCCCATAAAGCTTTGCCGCCCTATTTATGTGACGCAGATCACAGCTTATCAGTATCTTGATCAAGGGTTGTCTTTACGCAATCTACTTAATTAAAAAGGGTGTTCATTCTATATAAAGCTCATTTAAAGGGACCTTATAAATATCGTAAAAGGAGGGCAAAATTAAACGTTTCTGAATGAGATTCTGGTTTTATAGATTTAACCACTCAGAACAGTTGGGAATTGCCGCAATCGATTGGCGATGTCGCGCTTTCAACTTCGTGAGGATGGCTTCTTCTCTCTCTCTCAAAGGTAGGTACCTAGCATGGCTCGTTCCCCCCAGCCGACAAAGGCTCATAATCACGATCAGGGCATTGGCGTTTACGAATGTGAGGTCAAGCTCAAGTTTCGGTTGATTGAAGAGAATCTCAGCGACTGCGATCGCGAAGATCTGCTGCGCACCCTAGTCGATGCCTATGCCTATGGCAGTGATGAATATCTAGAATCCCTAGATACCAAAGTAAAAATCCAAGCCTTGACCGAAGTCGAAGCATCTCCTCAGATGCGCCGCCAACTCATGCGTTTACGCAATACCTCTAGCAGTCGCTAACGCTGGGGGTTGAGATGCGATTCCAATGTGACTTCAAAGAAAAAAATGGATAGTGACCATCGCCACTATCCATTCCTTATCCGTATCCATCAAGCGTCATCAAGTTGTCGGGCTAGATGCCCCTCGCGCCATTACTTATTGGGTTGCGGGGTCATGCGGAGATAGGGCTTGATTTCGGTGACCCCCTTAGGAAACTTAGCCTTAGCCGCCTCCGTGGGAATCGCCGGCGAAACCACCACATCCTCTCCATCCTGCCAGTCGACCGGGGTGGCGACGCTGTAGTTGTCAGTGAGTTGCAGGGAATCTAGCACCCTAAGAATTTCGTGGAAATTACGACCGGTGCTGGGGGGATAGGTAATCGTTAACCGCAGCTTGCGATTGGGATCAATCACAAAGACGGTGCGGACGGTCACCTTAGCGTTGGCATTGGGATGAATCATGCCGTATAGGTTAGCGACACTCTGATCCTGGTCGGCAATAATCGGATAGTTGACGGTTGTATTTTGGGTTTCGTTGATATCACCAATCCACCCTTGGTGAGATTCAGGACCGTCCACACTGAGGGCGATAACCTTGGCGTTGCGAGCGGCAAAATCACCCTTAAGCTTGGCCACTGCCCCCAGTTCCGTGGTGCAGACGGGGGTATAGTCCGCCGGGTGAGAAAAGAAAACGACCCAGCTATCTCCGGCCCAATCGTAGAAGCTAATGTCCCCTTCACTAGACTGTTGCGTAAAGTCAGGTACGGTATCACCCAGTTGCAGTGTCATTGTGAATCGAACTCCTTACTGTGTATTGACATGGGTTGCTTTCCCGCTTGTCGGTGCAGCCCCTTGGCCGCGCCTCAAGTCAGGGCTGATCAGACAAGATTAGTAGCGAAAGTAACAGTTTTGATTGTGCCATCCCCCTCAGTATGCCGGTCAGGATGTCGATGATTGTCTTTAGCTGTACGGGCTCTGATCAGTCCCATTTAGAAGCCCCATGACCCATACCTGCAGGGCCACAGGCCGTCTCTAACCACAGGGGCCAATGGGCGCACATTAAGGTTGCACGCCCATTGGCAATCACAAAACTTAGCATTAGCGGTAGCGGGGGCGTGACTCTAGATCAGCCATGGCGTTGCCCCACGGTGACCAGCTTTCCCATTGGTCCTCTTGCTGCGTCCACGGCCTAAACCGGTTGCTATAGTCGGGGCACCGATCGCCTCCCCCCTAGGTGCTATGAACGCCCGCCAAGATGCTTTTATTTCCTATGGTCGTGCTGACAAAAGCCTTTGCGGTCAAACTCAACGAGCGCCTGCTCAACCAGGGTCTTGCAGCTTGGTTCGACTTCGAAGACATTCCTTTGGGGGTGGACTATCAAAAACAGATTGATGACGGCATCGACCAGGCCGATAACTTTCTGTTCATTATTTCTCCCCACGCCGTTAACTCCCCCTACTGCGGTATTGAGATTCAGCGGGCCTTAACGCGACAAAAACGAATCATTCCGCTGTTGCATGTAGAGGAGATTGGACGGGAAACCTGGCAAGCCCGACATCCAGACGGTACCGACGCCGACTGGGAAGCCTATACCGCCGCTGGCAAACATTCCAGTTTCTCGAATATGAACCCGGCGATCGCCAAAATCAACTGGGTTTACTTCCGGGAGGGCCGGGATGATTTTGAAGCCGCCTTTCAGGGGTTGTTGGCAATCTTTGAGCGACAGCAAGACTATGTGCGCCGCCACACCACGTTGCTGAGCCAAGCCCTGCATTGGGAACGCCATCAAAAACAGGCCCGTTATCTACTGATTGGGGAAGATCGGCACCAGGCCGAGGCTTGGCTGACCCAGCCCTTTAAGGACGAGCAGCCCCCCTGCCGTCCCACGGACCTCCATTGTGAGTTCATTACCGAAAGCACCAAAAACGCGAACAACCTGATGAGTCAGGTGTTTTTGGCCCATGCCGAAGCAGACCACGCTTTTCGGGAGCAATTGCGGCGGGAGCTCAGTCGCAACAACATCACCGTTTGGTCCAATAAAACGGACATTCAAACCGGGTCGGACTTTCAGCAGGCGATTCAAGCGGGGATTGAAGAGGCCGATAACGTCATTTACTTGCTCTCCCCAGATTCCCTCGATTCCCATCTATGTCAGCAGGAAATTGCCCTTGCCCAAAAGCTCAATAAGCGGATTATTCCGTTGTTGGTCAAGTCGATTGATCTGACGCAGATTCCTGCCAGTCAGCGATCGCTGCAATTTATCAACTTTGCCGACAACACCACCGCCAAACAGCACGACAACGACATGGCCAAGCTGCTGCGGGTATTGCAAACCGAGGCAGACTACTACACCGAACATAAGCAGATGCTGACCAAGGCCCTAAAGTGGGAGCGGCAGCACCGCAACCCCAGCATTTTGCTGCGGGGCTACAACCTGCGTCGAGCCGAGGCTTGGCTCAAGGTGGCCAAAGCTCACCCCGGCCACGGGCCGCTATCGTTTCAGACCACGTTCATTCACGAGAGCCTGCGCCAGCCCCCGGCCCAGTCTCTAGACGTGTTTATTTCCTATTCCCGCAGTGACTCGGAGTTTGCCCGCCGCCTTAACGATGCGTTGCAAATCCAGGGCAAGACCACTTGGTTTGACCAGGAGAGCATTGCTTCGGGGACGGATTTTCAAAAAGAGATTTACCAGGGCATTGCTACCGCCGACAACTTTCTGTTTGTGCTGTCGCCGCGAGCGGTGCAATCCCCCTACTGTGCCGATGAGGTGGCCTATGCCGCCAGTCTCAATAAGCGCTTTGTCACCCTGCTGTATCAGCCCATCGACACCCAGGATTTGCCCCAAGAGTTGGCCTCGGTGCAGTGGATTGACTTTAGCCCCCCAACCAAAGACTTTATTACCAGCTTTAGCCAACTGGTGCGGACCCTCGACACCGATCGCGACCATGTCCACAGCCATACCAAATGGTCTCAACGGGCGATCGAGTGGGAGCAGAAGGGCCGCAGTGGCGATTTGCTGCTGCGGGGGGGAGAACTGGCGATCGCCCAAGCTTGGCTACAAAATGCAGCATTAGAGCGCAAACAACCCGCCGCCACTGCCCTGCAAAACGCCTTTATCGAAGCAAGCCATACGGCCCTCATCATCGATCAGGAGACAGAACGGGAGCGCCAGACCCATCTGTTGAAGTTGCAGCAAGATCGCGCCCAAGAAGCGGAGGCCCGGCTAGCGGAACAGAAAAAATATGCCAAACGCCAACGCTTATCCCTGGTGGCCGTCAGCGTAGCCTTGGCGGTGGCCAGTGGCTTGGGGGGGTTAGCCTTTGTGCTATTTGGTCGGGCAGCCCTGAGCGAGCGGGCGGCTCGGCTAAATGAAATCGAGGCCACCAGCCAATCGGCAGAGGCCCTGTTTGTCTCCCACCACGAGCTGGAGGCGCTAAGGGAAGCCATTCGGGCCGGGACCGGACTCTTAGCCGATTCCAACAACTTGCAGTCCAATGAAGCGATCGCCGTCAGTCGGGCACTGGGTTCAGTGCTCTATGGCATTCGCGAGGTGAATCGATTTTCGGGCCATACCAATGCAGTCTCTTCCCTCAGCTTTAGCCCCGATGGTGCCCTCCTGGCCTCTGCCTCCTGGGACCACACCATTCGCCTCTGGCAAGCGGACGGCCAACTGCTGCAGATCATCAAAGGCCATGAAGCCCCGATTCACAGCGTGGTGTTTAGCCCTGACGGCACCCTACTCGCCTCCGCCAGTGAAGACTTCACCATCCGCCTATGGAACGTAGCGGATGGCACCCTGCTCCAGACCCTAACAGGCCATAGTCAACTCGCACGGGCGGTAGCCTTTAGCCCCGATGGCCAGACCCTAGTGTCGGGCAGTGACGATGGCTCAATCAAATTTTGGAACTTGGATGGCAGCCTGCGGGGCACGGTAGAAGGCCATGGCGGCGGGCGAGTCCTCGCCCTCAGCTTTAGCCCCGATGGTCAACGGATTGTCTCGGGGGGCGGTGATGCTACGGTGCGGCTCTGGACAATAGATGGCCAACCCTTGGCGGTCTTGGCGGGCCATAACAAGGCGGTGTATGGCGTTGCATTCCATCCCGATGGCAATTTAATTGTTTCGGGCAGTGAAGATCGCACCGCCCGACTTTGGTCTGCCAATGGGCAGACCATCGATGTGTTAGAGGGCCATCGGACGGTAGTAGATGCCGTTGCCTTTAGCCCCGATGGCCAACAGATTGCCACCGCCAGCCACGATCGCACCCTCAAACTCTGGAAACTCGATGGTCAACTGACCGTCACCCTCGAAGGTCACGAAAATGAAGTCCTGGCCTTGGCCTTTAGCATCGACAGTCAGCTGTTGGCATCTGCCGGGGCTGACAATACCGTGCGCCTGTGGAAACTCCGGGAGGACCTCTCCAGAACGCTGCCGAGCCATCGTCAAGCAGTGCGGAGCGTTAACTTTAGTCCCGATGGGGCATTCATGGCCTCCACCGACGGTGAGGAGGTCAGACTCTGGCAGCAAGGCGGCCAGATACAGCCGTTAAAGGGGCACACCAAACCGGTTTATTCGGCCACATTTAGCCCCGACGGGGCCACTCTAATCTCCACTAGCGATGATGCCACAGCGAAAATCTGGACCACCACGGGCAAGCTGCTCTACACCCTGGCAGGGCACGAAGATCGAGTCAATGATGCGACCTAGAGTCCTGACAGCAGCACTGTGGTTACCGCCAGCCGCGATCTCACCCTCAAAGTCTGGGATCTGGGCACGGGTACCCTGCTGCAAACTTTGACCGGTCACACCGATGAGGTATACGGGGTCAGCATGAGCCCCGACGGCCAATGGTTAGCCTCCACGGGGCGAGACACCACGGTGCGCCTCTGGCGACGACAGCCAGATGGCCAGTTTGCCAATGAGCCAGAGCGGATCTTGCAGTTGCCCGAAGACCAGCGCACCTGGAACCGAGCCGTCACCTTTAGCCCCGATGGGCAAAAGCTGGCGGTGGCGGGCTACGATCGCATGATTCGTCTGTGGAATTGGCAAAACGAAACTTACCAAACCCTAGAGGGCCATGGGGCCGTCGTCTATGGGGTCAGCTTTAGCGAACAGGGTGATTTTCTGGCATCGGCCAGTGGCGATCAAACGGTGAAGGTGTGGGATGTACAGGGGCGGCTGCGACTGACCCTCTCGGGCCATACCGATTGGGTCTTTGATGTGGCCTTCCGACCGGGTACCAACCAGTTGGCCTCCGCCAGCGCCGATCGCCAGATTATCCTGTGGAATGGGGAGCTCCAGCTCCAGAGCCTGTTGCAGCGGGCCTGTGGGATCGCGCAGTTTTATTTGCAGTACAACGCTCGGGTGGCAGCGGGCGATCGCACCCTCTGTGAGAATGTGGGCAGTACCGGCATCCCATCTACAGCCCCCGCCTTCACCGGACAAGACCTGAGCGAGCTGGAACAAGGGGCATCCACGCCAATCACCCGCGAAGGGGAATTTGGTGAGCCAGACTCTCAATCCCCCCCCCTCCCTAGGGAAGATCGATTTGGCGAAGGGGATGAATCTGATGACAACGACGAAGGGGGCAATGAAGCGGGGGGTACACCCCGCCCCCAACCCGTTGAGAATAACAACCGGAATGGTGCACCACCCACCTCTAAACCAGAAGCGCCAGAAGAGAGAGAGCCGCCAGCGCAAACCGCTGAAGAGGACCGAGAACCAGCCCCCCAACCTTCTGCACCCGTTCAAAACAATCAGGAGCCCGCCCCGCAACCCTCTAGGCCAGACGGGGGCGGG
>CAYGVA010000110.1:12044-13263 GCA_964353225.1 uncultured Leptolyngbya sp. | reverse complement strand
GCGGCAACGATGTCGGCATTGCCATTAATCAACCGATTCGCACCCAGGGGGGCAATATCACCCTCAATAGCCCTGCCGGGGTGGATATCAACGCTTTGATTGAGACGGCTGGCGGGGTCTTTACCGTAGTCGCCGATGGCGTAAACGGATTCTTTGGACAGGGGGTGAACCTGGATGCACCTATTCGCACAGGCGGCGGCGCGATTAATATTTCGGGCTATACAGATGAAGCGAATCAGTCGGGTTTAACCATTAATGCCCCGATCACTCCTGGGGGCGGCACCCTAACTCTGGCTGGAGAAAGTGTGGTAACTGTAGGTGCCAGTGGACCTGGCATTGCGGTCAATTTTTCCCCCGTGCTGAACGGTGAAACGGTTACGTTGACTGGTGCATCCGATGAAGCGATCGGGATTTTGATCGCAGCACCCATTATTACGAATGGCGGCGACTTAACTCTGAATGCGTCTAATGCTGGGATAGATGTCAATGCACTGATTGATACGGTTGGGGGCAACTTCACCGTTGCTGCCGATGGCGGCGCAGGTCTATCGGGGCAAGGGGTCGATATCAACGCACCGGTTCGCAGTCAGGGTGGGGCAATCGAGATCGTAGGCTATGCCGATGACAACCAGCCAGGGTTAGGCATTAATGCCGCGATTGATCCAGGCGGCGGCACAATTTCGCTCAGCGGTGAGGTCGGGTTTAGAGACGCACCTGGGGTGGTGATCACCGTGCCAATCGAGCTCAACGGTGAGGATTTGGTGATTAATGGCGATGTGTTTGGCGGGGACGCCACTGGCATTTTAGTTGGCCAGCCGATTCGTACCCGTGGGGGCAATGTCACCCTAAATGGTCAGACCGGAGTGGATGTAAATGCCGAGATTACCACTGCTGGGGGCAACGTTACCATTAGCCCCCTAGCGAATCTGAGTGGGCAGGGTGTGGAGATTAATGCCCCAATTCGCACCCAGGGCGGGGCCATTACCATTAGCGGTCTGGCCAGCAACAACGTCATCAATCGCCCTGGCCTGGTGCTCAACTCACAGCTTTTCCCAGCGGGCGGCACGGTTACCTTAAGCGGTGAAAACCGAAATAGTTTGCCAGGGCTTGTCGTCAATACGCCATTTGCCCTGAATGGTGAGGATCTGGTTTTGAATGGCACGGTGTCGGCCAGTCGGGAGGTCGGCATTTTAGTGGTGGAACCGATTCGCACCAATGG
>CAYGVA010000110.1:0-11944 GCA_964353225.1 uncultured Leptolyngbya sp. | reverse complement strand
TGTCGGCCAGTCGGGAGGTCGGCATTTTAGTGGTGGAACCGATTCGCACCAATGGGGGTGATTTGACCCTAAATGGTGACAGTGGCGTTGCAGTGAACGCCTTGATTGAGACCAATGGGGGCAATTTTATCCTCGCGGCAGATGGTCAAAGCGGTAACTTTGGTCAAGGTGCAGTTATTAATGCCCCAATTCGCACCCAGGGCGGCACAATTACGATTTCGGGCTACACCGTGGAAGCGGGGGACTCTGGGGTGATTCTCAATACCCAACTGGACCCAGGGGGCGGCGCGATCACCCTGACCGGAGAAGGAGGATTCAACGCCGGACCAGGTTTGCTGATCAACAGGCCGTTTACCCTGAATGGCGAAGATTTGACTCTAAATGGTGACGTTGTTGGCGCAAACAATACGGGGATTTTGGTGGCGGAACCGATTCGCACCAATGGCGGCAATTTAACCCTGAATGGTTTCTCCGGCATCAATGTTGATGCATTAATTGAGACCGCAGGCGGTGATATTGACCTTAATGTTGAGGGTGTCAATGGCTCTGGTTTCAACGATCAGGGGTTGATTGTTGGAGCGCTAATTGATGCAGAAGGCGGAAATATTACCGTGCGATCTGTGGCTACAGGAGTCGGCACCATTGAGATTTTGGGCGCTTTGAGTACCCGCAATGGTGCAGCGATCGCCCTCGAATCTTTCAGCAATCTCGACGCCGGTAACATCACCAATCCCGGCGGTGATATTGAAATTATTAGTCAGCAAGGGGCGATTACCACAGGGCTGATTGATGCCAGCATTGGCACCGGTAATGCTGGGAATATCTTGGTCGAAACCCAAACGCCCCTCGCCTTCACCGGTCAACCTCCCAACAATGGCCAAATCACCACCGGGGAGCTGGTGGCCTCCTCGGGCAATGGCGACGGCGGCGACATTACCATTACCGCCAGCGGTGACATTGCCGATATCGTTACCGGCGACATCACCACCATTGCCAGTGGCCTCAACCGCAGCGCGGGCGACATTACCATCACGACCCCCGATACCATCAGCACCATCGGCGGTAGCCTCCGGTCCCAGATAATTGCCGCCCTGGGTTCCGCCAACGGCGGCAGCGTTAGCCTCACCGCAGGCAGCGACATCGATACCGCCAATATCTCGATCGCCACCGATGGCTTTGTCAACAACAGTGGCGATATTCGCCTCACCAGTAGCGGTGGCAACGTCGATACCAGTGCTGGGGCGCTAATCTCCGCTGCGGCCCTGGGGGACGGGGGCGATATTTTGCTGAATGCAGTGGTCGGCGACCTGGTTGTGGGCAGCGTCAATGCCCAATCCATTGCTGCCAATGGCGGTGCCCTCACCTTTACCACCGGCCAAGAGATCACCCTCACCACTGGTAGCATTGCGACCAACAACAACGACATCGCGTTTAATCATGATGTCAACTTGGCTGGTGACGCGACCATCAATAGCTTCGGCACCGGCGACATTGTTTTTAATACCCCCATTGATGGGGCCTTCGACTTGGCTCTCAATGCAGGCAGTGGCGAGATTATTTTGAATGAAATCGTTGGGGGTACCACATCGCTCACCGACTTTGCTTTCCAAGGCACCCTTAATGCGACCCTGCCCTCTGGCCTCGATATCAATGCGGATCAAATCACCCTGCTGGGGGACGCCAGCATTATCAGCAACAATCCCGGCAACATCATCATTGATACACCCCTAGATGGATTTCATAACCTCAGTCTTGATGCCAGGAATGGGAGTGCCCTGCAACTGGATGCCCCCATTGGTAGCCGCACCCCCCTCAATAGCCTGACCGCGCTTGATCCGATCATTACTAATCGCCCCAATGGGGTCAGTGTTACGGCGGTGAATGGGATTACCACCCCAGCTATTACTGCTGCGGGGGGGATTGCGCTGCTCAGCGCCAATGGCCCAATTGTCACCGGCGATCTCAATACGTCTGCCAATGGCAATGCTGGAGATGTCACCCTCAGTACCAACGGGACTGCCACCGTCACCACGATCAATGCCCAGAGCGCCAATGGCATCGGCGGGGATGTGGCGGTGGTAGCCAATAACTTTTTCCGCGTCACGAATAGCTTTGTTGATCAAACCGGTCAAACTACCAGCATTTCGGTGGCGGGGGGCAGTAACGGCGGCACGGCGAGCATCAGCCACGGGGGCAACGGCACCACCGAGTTTGTTGTCGGTAACCCCAGTCTGAATGGCACCCTCGGCACCATCAGTCGAGGCGGCACCCTCGTCCAAAATATTGCCCCGACCCAGGGATTTTTGAATACCTATACCCAAGACGCGAACCGCCTACAGATCATTTCTGTACCGGCCCCACCCATTGTGGTCACGCCACCCCCCCCAGCGGGTGGTGGCAGCGGCAATCCTAGCAATGCACCCCAAGTTGATTTGGCGCTATTAATTGGCGATCTGCTCAACGCCACCACCCAAATTGACCACGACACCACCACTGACGACTACGAATTTGACTGGACGCTGCCCGGTGGCAATGACATCTCCATTGATGTTGATGGTGATGTTCCCTTCATTAATGTGCTGAATGATGCGGCGGATCCAATTTCTTTGGTGGATGAACTACTGGAAGACGACATTGAAGAGCACTTTGGCCGTGAATTCTCCGATGCCGATGTCAATGCCCAATCGATTCGTCAAAATCTCGCCGTCATTGAAGCAGAAACGGGTACCCGATCTGTGATTCTCTATGCCGTTTCTTTACCAGAAACCCTAGAGCTACTGTTGGTCACCCCCGAAGGAAATGTTATCCGTCACAGCGTTGAGGAAGATGCCGATACCCGACAGGCAACCATTGATGCCTTTTTTGCAGGCACGATTACCCCCTTTGATAACAGTTATCTCGACCCAGCCCAGCAACTCTATGACTGGATGATTGCTCCCTTCGAAGCGGAGCTAGAAGAATTAGAGATTGATACTCTGGTCTTTGCTATGGATGCCGGTCTACGCAGCTTACCCGTGGCCGCGCTGCATGACGGTGAGCAGTTCTTAGTTCAGCGCTATAGCCTGGGCTTAATTCCCAGCTTTAGCCTCACCGACACCCGCTACCAAACCATTGCGGACTCCGAAGTCCTAGCCATGGGGATTTCGGACTTTACGGATGTGGGGTTACGGCCTTTACCAGCGGTGCCCAAAGAATTGGAGGCAATCCAATCGTTTTGGCCAGGGCTGGCCTTTTTGAACGCAGATGTCACCCTGTCAAATCTCAGGTCACTCCGCTATCAAGAAGAATTCGATGTCATTCACCTGGCCAGCCACGCAGAATTTTTACCAGGGGACCCCCAAAATTCTTACGTTCAGCTTTGGGATACCCGTCTCGATATGGATACCCTGCGAGATCTACGCTGGGGGGATTCTCCCCAGGTGGAGTTTCTCATCCTCAGTGCTTGCCAAACTGCACTGGGCAATATCGAAGCGGAACTCGGATTTGCCGGGTTAGCCGTTAACTCTGGGGTGAAATCTGCCTTGGCCAGCCTTTGGAATGTGGATGACCTCGCCACCCAGGTTTTGATGCATGAGCTGTATGACCACCTGCGTGACGCCCCGATCAAATCCGAAGCTGTGCGGCAGGCTCAACTGGCCTTTTTAAGAGGCGATCTCTCAGAACGGGGGGTAGAAGCATTTCAGCGTGGTATTGGCCTCGAAGCTACTTATCCTAATGCGGATGCCAATTATCGCCCCGATACCCCAGCGGATCTCAGTCATCCTTACTATTGGGCGGCCTTTACGATGATCGGTAGCCCCTGGTAGCCGACTGCCAGAAGGGCGCAAGCCTTGCGCCCCCACAGGACAATCTATTCAGGTACAGTCTCCACCCTGTCAAAGGTCGATACCGACTCCAGGTTGGTTAGACCAAGCGCTGTCAAAACTTCTGCCCAGAGATCGGGTACAGCCTGTATCGCTGCCAAATCGGCGGTGGCGTCATACCACACTTGGTTTTGCAATAACCCCCGCACCCGTTGGGTTAAACCATCCGTAGCGAGCGGACTGGCTAAAGCCGCTGCGTCAATCCGCTGAATGGTACCCCGGTGAATCACAAAATCGGGCACCAGCGCTGCTGGGTCACCGCAATAGAGGATGAACTGCCATTGGTAGGTGTTGTCGATCTGTAGGTCTGGGGCCGTTGCGGGTATTGCCACCTCGGCAAAGCCAGGGGTTGCGGGCAGGGTTATATCAGCTCGATAGATCATTTCGCTGCCATCTTGACTGACTAACGAAAACCGCCCCGTCTGACCCTGATCTGAAGCATAGGGGACATAGAACCAGAAGCTTGGATGACGGTTTAACGTTGTGCCCGAAAAGCCGCTGTCGGAGACAGGCAATAGTGGTGTGAAGGGGAAAGTGCCCTGTTCACAAGGGCCACGGGTGCTGCCTGGTTCGCGTCCGGTTGGATTGCCGTTGGGGGGCGGATCGGTGACTGCGCTGGTGCGGCTAAAGGGGTTTAGGGCCATGGCCCCCAAACTCATGCCTAGGCAAAGGGAGATCGCGGTTTTAGTCCACATGGTCAAATTTGTATTGCACTCCATATCTTTGAGAAGACTCAGCTAGCCGGACCTACTTGGGAAATCAAGCCGATTGATGGTGAACTCAACACCGATCTGGGCGAGTTTTGCGGGTGGTTATTGGCCATGAACATAGTGTCAGTACGGGATGGGAGAAACCCTAAGCCAAATTACGCCGCGCCATCGGTTGTGTTTCCGATGCTCCAATGATGCTTGGTTGGGCTTGGGCGCGACCGATCGCCCCAGCCACTACCACCGCCACTAGGGCAGGCACCACTGGTACGACGATGCTAACGCCCCATAACAGCCCCCAACTGATCGCCAAAAGCCCACCCACGCCTAACAGAACTAGCAGCGATCGTGCCTTAATTTCTGCGCTTTGCCCCATCCCCCTCAGGGCGACCACAGACCAGCCATAGACCCACAGCAGGTCTGCCCATTGGGGCCAAAATCGGAGTAGCGATCGCTGATCGGTTACCGCACTGATCAGCTGACTAGTCATTTGGGCATGGAGTAATAACCCCCGAATCTCAGTGCCATGGGGGGTACGAAAGTAATCCTTGACGGTGGGATCACTCACCCCAATCAGCACCACCCGATCTTGAATCTGCTCCGGGGCAACCTCTCCAGCTAGGACCTGAGTCAACGACACCCGCTCGGCCATGTCCTCTAAGGTGTTGTATGACCGATATTTCAAGAGGATTTGGTGCCCCCGAGTTGTGGCGCGATCAGGGTAAACGCCCAGAGGGTGGCCCAATATCTGGAACTGTGTTTCCCCCAATTGCCATTGGTCAGGCTGGGGAAAGGCCAGCGTGGCCCCGTTGGCTTCTAGGTAGCGCAGGGCCAGTTGTGCACTCAGGCTATAAAAAGCGGGACAAGGGGAAGTCGATGACGGATCTAGGGCCAGTAAATGGCGACGTACTACCCCATCGCGATCCACCATCACATCACTAAACCCGAGTTGCGCGGGGTTGATGCCAGGGGGCGGAGCTACGCCTGTGGCGTCTTTTTGGTCAGGATGAACGCAAATCGGGACAATGTGGTTCTGACGGTTTAGGTACGCCTGGAAATCCTTTTGACCATCGCCTTCGGGGCGATCTCGATAGATATCAACCCCAATGACTTTAGGACTATGGGTCTCCAAGGTTTGGAGTAGCTTCAGTAAGGTTGCATCTTGGAGGGGATATTCCCCACCCAAAGCCTCAATATCGTCTCGGGTCACTTCGACCACGACTATCCGCTGGTCTGGGGTTTCAGCAGGGAGCCGTTTAACCATCTGGTCAAACCCATAAAACTCCAAGGGTTGCAGGATATTGACGCTCCGTAGACCCATGCTGAGGGTTGTGGCGGCCAAACTACCCAAGAGGGTGACCCACCAACTGGCCCCTCGTCTGGGTAGAGCAACCATCAGCGGTGCCGAGGGTTGCTCTACAGGAACAGGGATGCCCTTGACAAGCGGGGGGAGGGATTGTGGTGCACCCGTTCGGTAGCGCAGGGTCTGCCAGGTGGGCGCAGCAACACCGGGATGATGATGAATCACCGGTAGCCAAGTCGCACAGGGGAACTCTCCTTCTAAACCCTGTAGCTGTTCTCTAGCTTGGCGAGTTGCTGAGGTGAGGGAGGCTCCCCCTGCAAATGCTCGCAAAAAGAATTGTAGGAACTGTTGGGCAATGGGGTCGGGGACAGGCTCCCGCATCACAATCATGTGGGGCAAATTGAGTGTGTCTAGGGTTTGAGTGAGGCCCAACCCATCACAAGAGTTGAAAATGGCCAGTTTCAAACCCCGTTCCGTGGCCTTGCGCAGGCCAAAATTCAGTTCCTCTAGGGTGAGGCTTTCTATGGGGTTGATATAAATCCGACCGGTGGTGTTATCGGTTTGACTGTGGCCTGCAAAAAATAGGATGTCCCAGGATGGCTGCGGTTCCTGGGGTATCTGCGATGCCTTTGCAGTTCCCCACAATTGTTCGCTAATTTCCTGCCGACTGGGCTCATTCAGAAAAACCACCTCGGCATCGGGCAATTGCGCCAGAGCTTGCCGGTCTGCGGTGGTGTCGATGCCTTCGCTATGGCCCAAAATGGCCAAAATTCTCACTTTTCCGGGATGATCATCCGTTGCTATCGCTGTAATCGAGGGCTGGCGCTTAAATTCGGTGGGGCCAAAGGTGACTTCGGTCTTGGCATAGCGATCGATCAAGTCCCAAATATGCCAGGGTAAATGATGAACTTGTACATCCTTGCTACGTACCATCACCTGAATGTTTTCGCCATCTCGCCAAGTTTCTCGCAGGCGTTGATCGACTGAGCGAAACGATTCTGATCTCAGCCATGTCAAAAATACTGATTTGACTTGCGCTGCCAAATCACAAAAATCCGCTCGCTGATTGAATAGGCCAACATATTCGATGCCCTTAGGCCGAATCCGAAAACCTGGCCCCAAATTGCGGTAGAGATGTTGCCACTGGCGTAAATCCTCAGCCAGTTCAGGGCAGGCTGGTAGTCTCCCTTCGATTTCTTCATGGGGGAATTCTCCCCCGGCAGTGATCTCCACCGTGACCTTAAACCCCTGATCGGCTAAATCACCGTCCAGCTTTAAAACCACTAGTTTTCCGGCTTGGGACATGCCGACACTCCTCATGCATTACCCTTGATGGCGCGACTAAATCACAAAGGTTTCAATCTGCTCGAAATCCCCGAGGATCATTTGCACACTAAACTTCTCTAAGGGTTGACCGCCAAATTTTAGTTGAATCGCTTCTGTATCTCGAGCTTGGGCTTGCATGACGGCTACACCAGCCGCATCTAAGATCTTGACCTCTAAATCAGGGAGCAGATGGGTTTGCTCATCTATAGGGCAAACCCGAATCCAAATATCCCGTTCTGAGGTTTGGGTGGGGGCAATCCCCAAAATCAAGTTGATCGGCAGGGTTTGGTGAGCCTCGCCTATTGTGAAAACTTTATGGCGAATGATCGGGGTCGCCGCCCCGTGGGCGGTTCTAAATTGCCAGGTAAGGTGCTGAGGTGCGACCCATTCATCGATAGCCTGCCAACTGACATTAAACACCCCTTGCAGCCAAGCGCCAATATTGATCGCCTCTTGGCTGAGGGGAGTAAGGAGTTCATCTAGGGGCTGCAACTGATCAAGGGGCAGGGCCTCGGTCTGCACTTCAGGCACAAACCCGAGGAGATGGGCCTCTTGCAAGTCCCCATCTAATTGCACGGCTACATAGCCGATGCGATCGCCCCACACCTCTGGTGGAACGATGCAGTTTGCCATGGATGGCAATACGGGGCGGCATTCAATCTTACCTTTACCAATCACGACTAAATCTGCCGTATCTGATAGGGCTTGCAAGGTGGGGTTCCAACTGTCTCCAGCCGTCAATTGAGTGTCAATCTCCAACGCCTTGAGATAGCTATATACCGCATAAACGGCCAAAGTATTGAGATATACCCGTTTGGCTTTTTGGGGATGGGGATGCTGTTGGTGAAACTGCTGGGCAAACTGATGGGCTTCTAGGGTTAATGGCATGATTACACTGCGGAATACATCGGTAGAGGTCTTCATGGTGGGTGGGCGCGGATTTCGCTTCAGGGATTCAAATACTTTTCAAACACGGGCTTAAATCGATGTAAGGAAGTTTGATAGAAGCTACTCAAGGTGGGGACTTTGACCTTGAGATCTTTAGACAAGGCATCCCAAGATTTTTCGTCTAACCGTCCGAGGGCAATGGCTTGAAAAGTAGCCTGGGGATGATGCCTAACATGGGTAGCCTGAAAACAATGATCAGGATCAGTCTGCAGCAGCTGTCGTAACTGGTCGTAATCGGAAAATTGCTTAGCATCGGGATCAATATCGGGAATGTTGCCCTCCAGATCATCAAGCGAGAGACATTGAAAATTGGCATCAATCCCCTTGGGTCGGGTATGCATGAATTCACGACTGGCCTCGTGGAAAAAGCGACGGCTGAGCAAATAGTTGACCCAAGCCAAAACCGTTGCCCTACTTGGGTTATATAAGTGGATATGTTCGCAAACATAGATAAAGAGTCCCTGGAGGGCCAGGGCTCTCACCTCCGCATAAAAGCCTTTAAATTTACCTCGTTGGGGATAGCCCAATCGCCCCGATCGCTGAATGGCTGAAAGTAATTTACTCAGGGCTCGGCGACGTTGTTCTGTTTTGGGAGGAGCACCCTGTGCTTCGAGAGCCAGTGCTTGTAGCTGTTGATCCAGTTCATCCATGGAGGCTTGTAATTGACGTGTCCGAACCTCGGGAGGCTACGCAACCTCCATTACGGTCTAGGGAACTCCTTGCTCGTTTTATGGTAGATTTTCAAAACTTTACAAGATCAGGTCTAACGCGGCAATCAAGCGATCGCACTCATCCAGGGTGTTGTAATGCACCATGCTGACCCGCACCACCCCATCCTGCTCCGCCAGCCCCAGATCATCCACTAACTGGGGCGCATAGAAATGGCCGTAACGAATGCCGATCGATTGGGCATCAAAATAGGGCAGAAATTCAGAAATGTTACGACCTTCTACGATAAAAGCAATCGTCGGCACCCGTCACTGAGCATCTGCTAGGAGCTCCCCCTTAATGCACTTTAAACTGCGACCCAGCCATCATTCATAGGTACTTGCATACGTCTGGGAAGGGCAACACAGAAGTTTTTTATGGTGCACTGCCAGCCATTTTTTAGCTCTAAAGGGCCAAGCTTAGCCGGGGATTGATTGTAACTGTCCCAACAACTACGCTGGCTGAGCGAAGTCGTTCGCAACGCGTCTCCCAAAGGGAGAAAGCCAAAACCCAATCAGAATGCCCCCTAGCCCCGCTGGGGCGGCAAAGCCAACGACTCCGCTCAGGGGACGGTTACGGATTGATTTTAGTCAATAGGGCAATCTGGGCTGAATTCTTGAAGGGAGAACACCTGTGGCAGCATTGAATCCTGGTCAGAACAGAACTTATTTGCAGCGGTTTTTCTAATCAAACTGCCACATTCGTTAATTTTTCCCTGGCAAGGGCAGCAGGTCCTCGATAGGAATAACAGGTGTTTTTTGCTTATAGGTCCAGGCAGTAAAATTTTGCAATCAAAGATTCTAAGTATGTGTAATTTTTATGGGTTAGATGTGAGCTTTCTATGGAAGAAGCTGTTTTTAAATTGTTAGGATCAAATCAGAAATAAAAAATATCTATCATGTCTAGAGAACGAGCCGAGAATCGTTCGCCATTCCATGGACTTGCCGTTCATGACTTGGCCCAGCGTTTCAATAGTGATCCAGACAAAGGGCTGACCTCGGCAGCTGTAGCCCAGCGTTATGAAACCGAGGGTTGGAACGAACTTCCGGTTAAGTCGGGCCAGCCCGCTTGGCTCAAATTCCTCCTCCAGTTCAATCAGCCGCTGCTATACATTCTGCTAATTGCCGGGGCCGTAAAAGCATCCTTGGGCTCTTGGACCAACGCGGCAGTGATTTGGGGGGTGACGGTGCTCAATGCCGTGATTGGCTATGTGCAAGAGGCCAAAGCCGAGGGGGCGATCGCGGCCCTGGCCAAAGCGGTCACCACAGAAACCACCGTGATTCGAGAGGGGCAAACCCTACAGATTCCTTCCCGCGACCTCGTGGTCGGCGACCTGGTGCTGCTGGCCTCTGGAGATAAAGTGCCCGCAGATTTGCGGCTGTTCAAAACCCGCAGCCTACAGGTGGACGAGTCGGCCCTGACCGGCGAATCGCTGCCGGTGGAGAAGACTGTGCAGCCCCTGCCCCCAGACACGGCCCTGGCAGAACGCACCAACATGGCCTACGCCGGCAGTTTTGTCACCTTTGGCCAGGGGCGCGGCCTGGTGGTGGCCACCGCTGAAGCCACAGAAGTGGGGCAGATTTCCCAGGCCATGGATGCGCGGGTTAACCTCAGCACCCCCCTGACCCGCAAATTTGCCAAGTTTAGCCGCAGTCTGCTCTACGGCATTTTGACCTTGGCAACCTTGACCTTTGCGATCGGATTGGGGCAGGGGGAGTCATGGCTCTACATGTTTGAGGCCACGGTCGCCTTGGCCGTCAGCGCCATCCCCGAGGGGTTGCCCGCAGTCGTGACGATTACCTTGGCGATCGGCGTGAACCGTATGGCCCAGCGCAACGCCATCATTCGCAAACTTCCGGCTGTTGAGGCCCTCGGCAGCGCCACCGTGATTTGTTCCGACAAAACCGGCACCCTCACCGAAAATCAGATGACGGTGCAGGCCATCGAAGCCGGGGGACAGCAATACCAGGTCAGCGGTGGCGGGTACAGCACTGCCGGTGAGATTACGCGCGGTAGTACAGACCCCTTGCCCTTAGATGATCTGCCCGGTGCGTTGGCCGCTTGTCTGAGGGTCGGGGTGCTCTGCAATGACGCCCAACTGCACCATCAGGGTCACTATTGGGCCATGGTGGGAGACTCCACCGAAGGGGCCTTACTGATTGCAGCGGCCAAGGCCGACTTAGCCCAGCCGGGACTCGCCGCCACCTATCCCCGTCTGGATTCAATTCCGTTTGAGTCGCAGTACCAGTACATGGCCACGCTCAACGGCACGGAGTCTCGCCGGATCTACGTTAAGGGCTCAGTGGAAGCGCTGCTCAGTCGCTGTACCCAGATGTTGGATGCCCAAGGACAAACCGTCCCCTTGGCCAAAGCCCCCATTGAGCAAGCGGTTGAAACGATGACGAAACAGGCCCTACGGGTGCTGGCCTTTGCCCACAAGGACGTTCCCCCCCATCAACATGTGATTGACCATGACGACATCGACATCGGACTGGTGTTTGTGGGACTCCAGGGCATGATTGACCCGCCGCGCCCTGAGGCGATCGCGGCGGTCCATGCCTGCCAGACCGCTGGTATCGATATCAAAATGATTACCGGCGACCACATTTCCACCGCTCAGGCGATCGCCCAGCGCATGGGCATCGACTGGGATGAAGCTGAACCAACTGTTCGAGCCTTTGAGGGCCAGACCCTGACCCAGATGAATGATTCGCAGTTGGCCCAAGCGGCGGAGTCCGGCAGGGTCTTTGCTCGGGTGGCCCCCGCCCAAAAGCTGCGCCTAGTCGAAGCCCTGCAAGCTAAGGGGCATATCGTTGCCATGACCGGGGATGGGGTGAATGATGCCCCCGCCTTAAAGCAGGCCGATATCGGCATCGCCATGGGCAAAAACGGCACGGAGGTGGCGCGAGAAGCCGCCGATATGCTGCTCACCGACGACAACTTTGCCTCGATCGAAGCAGCGGTGGAAGAGGGGCGCACGGTGTATCAAAACCTGCGCAAGGCGATCGCTTTTCTCTTGCCGGTGAACGGCGGCGAGTCCATGACCATTTTGATCAGTGCCCTCTTAGCACGAGACCTGCCGATTTTGT
>CAYGVA010000109.1:0-13272 GCA_964353225.1 uncultured Leptolyngbya sp. | reverse complement strand
TGTCACAATTCATTGGTGGCATCAAAACGTACTTTTCATCGAATCGTCATATCCAAGATGAAATAAAAGATCTGGATATCGATTTTATCCTGAGTGATTTGCCAGATATTTTTCAGTCTATGGAAAAAGGCACCGATAGAATTACCAAGATTGTCACGTCCCTACGAAATTTTTCCCGCTTGGACGAATCAGGCATCAAGGTGGTCGATATTCATGAGGGCCTAGAAAGTACATTAATGATTCTCCAACACCGCTTCAAAAATGAATCAGGCCACCCGTTTATCGCGGTTGTTAGGGAATATGGTGAGTTGCCGCCGATCTCGTGTTACGCAGGGCAACTCAATCAGGTGTTTATGAATGTCGTAACGAATGCCATTGATGCCCTGGAAGACTCTAGACTAAAGCCAGCCCCGCAGGATGCTCAGGCCACAAATCACTGCCTACAGCTGAAAACATCTGTGGTTGACGCTGAACATATTGAAATTGTGATTTCAGATAATGGTCCTGGCATCCCTGAAGCGGTTCAGCCTAGGATTTTTGATCCCTTTTTTACGACTAAATCTGTGGGTAAGGGCACGGGGATGGGGCTGGCGATTAGCCACCAAATCATCATAGAAAATCACGGTGGCAGCTTAGATTTCACGTCGAGCCCTCACCATGGCACTGATTTTCGAATTCGCTTACCGATTCAGCAGCAGATACCTGCATCTAGCCTGAGTGCGGGATGAAGCGAACTCACCTTGCTGCGGCAGGCATCTCAACGTTTGGCGTTGTTGAACGTAGGGGTATGCAGCCGGTAGGCACAAGGCATGGCCCGACGGCAGCCCATGGCTGTCAGCAGCAGCGCCAAAATTTCGATGGTGGGATCCCGCCATTCCTACAATGGGGTGTTGGAACGTGAGGCTTGAACAACTTCTGTGGCAGACCTAAAGGCGCTGATTTTTGATGTCGATGGCACCCTGGCCGAGACTGAGCGAGATGGGCATCGAGTGGCGTTTAACCAAACCTTTGGGGCAGCGGGGTTAGATTGGCACTGGTCGATCGCCCGCTATGGCCAACTCCTCAATGTGGCGGGGGGCAAAGAACGGATCCGCTACTACCTCAAACTCGAACAGCCACAGTTGCCTGCTGGGGTCGATATCAAAACCTTGATTGCCGAACTCCACCAGGCCAAAACCCAGCGGTATCGAGCCTTGATCGAGTCGGGCCAGATTCAACTGCGGCCAGGGATACGGCGGTTGATTGCAGCAGCCCGTGGGGCGGGTATGCGACTGGCGATCGCCACCACCAGCCACCCAGACAACGCCCTCGCCCTTTTGGAAACCACCCTAGGGCCAGATTCTCCGCATTGGTTTGAGGTGATCGCCGCCGGAGATGTTGTCCCCCACAAAAAACCGGCCCCGGATATTTACCATTACGTATTGGAAAAATTGGGGTTGTCATCCTCCCAATGCCTGGTGTTAGAAGACACTGAACATGGGTTGATGTCCGCCGATGGGGCAGGGTTAAAAACGGTGATTACGGTCAGTAACTATACCTGTCAGCAAGACTTTGCCACGGCGGCCCAGGTGCTTGAGCATCTGGGGGAACCGGATCAGCCGACTCAGGTTTTGGCCGGACCAACGTTAGTCAGCGACTATTTTGATTTGGTGGCAGCGGAGCGATTACTAGAATCCCCTACTGCTCCTGTGGCTTCTGCATCGGTATTGCCATCGTCAAGCTCAAGCGACTTTCCTAAAAACCATTCATAGCCCGCTTGAAACTGGGACTTGCCTAGATTTTCGACGATCGCCCCATGCCCCGGAATCACCCGATCAAAATCCCAGGTCAACACCTGCCGCACAGATGCTTCTACCGTGGCCTTGTCGCGACTGCCCCATTTCTCCAGGCGTGAGGGCCGCAAGGTTTGATAAGAACCCAGCATCTGAGCCGCTAAGCGCGTTAATAGATCGCTGGTTTGGTCAAAATTAAAAGCGATGTCGGTCAAGATCAGGGTGCGGCTAGGGCGATGAAAAAATACCGTTTCTTGGGCCAGCTTAATGCCCCTTGGCAAAATCGCGGCAAACCCTTCAAACGGTCGATAGTCCAGCACATTGCCAAAGTTGCCAGGGGTATTGAGCAGGGCGTCCAACCTTAGATCAGGGCACTTTTCCGCCAGCCCAGTTACGCCCCACACCTTGGCGTCGGGGTATAGGGCCTGGGTCGTGGCGATTGAGAGATGGTGGAACAGATTGGGGGCAATAATGTGGCGCACGGTACCCAATTGATCTAGGGATTCGCGTTCATCCTCCCCCAATTCAATCGGTGAAATCAACACCAGATCTTGACTGGGTAAGCGGACAACGGTCATGCGGCTACCCACAGCTAAGCCTAAGAAGCGTAGGGGCTGGGTCGCGGTCCAGAGATTGGGTGCAATTTCAATTAAAGTCATGGTGTTCCTTTTAAAATCAAACGTTCGTTATCCAAAAGACGAAAAAAATGCCCCTGTTATGGCGCATTACCGCGATTCCAGCAGGTTGATCAACAGATTGGTTTGATGGGCGACCCAGTCGGCTTCGGCGTCGCCGCGTTCATAGAGGCACTGCAGCAGTAGCCCATCCATAAACACCAACACAAAATCTACGTGGTCTGGGTTCGTTAATTGCAAATAGGCCGTCAACTGATCGTGGGTCCGTTGCCAAAACCCTGGCAAAAAGGAGTCCTGGCCCATTGCTTTGCGCTGGCTGTGCCGATGAAAATCGACCCAGAGCAGCAGTTGTTGCTGGTAAAACTGGAAGTGCGCCAGGAAAAAATCAATGACGATCCGAAGGCGATCGCCCACGCGATCTGCTGGGGGAGCCTGGGCAAAGAAATCGACGATGTCTTGCTCACACAGCTCCTGAACTAACTGCTCCAAAATACTCTCTTTACTGGGGAAATAGTGGTAGAGGGTACCGGTGGAAACCGCTAGCCCTTGGGCAATTTGTCGCATGGTAATGGAGCCATACCCCTGTTCAGAAAAAAGGTTGAGGCACCGACCCAACAGTTCTTTGCGATAGCGATCATGATCGACGATTTTAGGCATGAAATTATTTATAACATACGTTCGTTATATTTGAGGCTAATGCGCCCAAAGCCCATAGCGCCAAGGGGCGGGCACCCCCATGGCTGCTACAACCCCCATTTGCACAAAGGTAAATAGGCAATCGGCAATGGTGTCGGAGTCAAGTCGCGTCGCGTAAAAGGTTGCCCCCACCCAACACCACCACAGGGAGATAAAAAACGCTACAAAGCCAAAAAACCGGCCATAGAGATATTTTTACTGAGGCTGTGGGCAAGATGGCCGATCGCCGCCACAAACATCAGTTCATAAAACAGCTCTAGCCAGGTGGCTTTGCGCTCGTGGGATCCCGCCTGATCACGACGCAGTCGAGGGGGATGCCAAAGGCGGGGGACAGAGGGTTAACCGGTAGACCTACAGTTTGGCGTGGCTACCGTCGCAGAACGGAGCATTGCCGGTGTGCTTACATTGGCATAAGGCGACCTGCTTGTTCTCCTCAACGGTGAACTTGAGGGGGGTAAAACTGGTGCCTTTATGGCCGCCATCGCAAAAGGGCTGGTTGGCCGACTGACCACAGGTGCAGTACCAGTAGTCACCAGCATCCAGTTCCATCACAGCAGGCTTGGTATCGGCGATTTTAGGGTCGCTCATTGAGTCTCCTTTTCAGCAAATAAACAGTCAACAATCGGTCTTCCGACCCTCGCTGGGCCACTGTTTAAGGTGACCCAGCAAGCTTTATGCGCCATCCCCCCAAGGGTCAGTCAATCTCTAATCCATCGGTTGGGTGGCGCGCTAGCAGAACCCAACAAAACCTGAACGGGTGTTGAGTTGCATTGCGTTTCACCCAACCGACGGGTGGCGCTAGCGTTTAGCTTTGGCCCAGCACGCGTCATCTCCGTGGCTAAGCAGCGAGATCAAACAGCAGCGCTTCAGCATCGTCGCTAGTCCCGGTCAAGGTGAGGGCGGTTTCGTCGGTGACAGCGGCACTGTCCCCAGCGGTGAGCGTTTGGCCATTGAGGGTCACAGCCCCCTTCGCCAGGTGAATCCAAAGGATCCGTCCAGCGGCGGGGGTATAGCTGACCGACTCTCCACCATGCAGGCGGGTGGCATAGAGACTCACATCTTGGTGGATGGTGACCGAGCCATCGCGGCCATCGCGGGACCCCACCAGACGCAGTTTTCCTTGGGTTTCGGTGGCAGAAAAATGGGTCTGCTCGTAGCTGGGCTCAATGCCGTTTTGCTCCGGCAGAATCCAGATTTGCAAGAAATGGACGGGGTTCTGATCCGACTCGTTGTACTCGCTATGGAGAATGCCGGTGCCCGCCGACATGCGCTGCACATCCCCAGGGCGCATGGTGGAGCCGTTGCCAATGTTGTCCTTGTGGGCCAAGGCACCCTCTAGAACATAGGAAATGATTTCCATATCCCGGTGACCGTGGGTGCTAAAGCCGCCGCCAGGGGCGACCTTGTCTTCATTAATCACCCGCAGACTACCAAAGCCCATGTGGTCGGCATCGTAGTAGTTACCGAAGGAGAAGGTGTGCCGACTATCCAACCAACCAAAGTTAGCGGCACCGCGATCGCTAGCAGGACGAAGGGTGATCATGTTGCACCTCCTTAAGTGAGGAATTGGGTGGGCGATTTGCCTTGGTCTTATTATGGATTGAACCCAAATAAAAGACAATACTAAATTTAAGTGACAGTTTGTCGTTTTTTAAGAGACAATAGAAGCCAGCAATCGAAAGAGATGCAATGGATAAGTTGGAAAGTATGCGGGCCTTTGTGCAGGTGATTGAGGCGGGGGGGTTTGCGGCAGCAGCTCGGCAGATGGATCTGTCGCGATCTGCGGTGAATAAACTGGTGATTAATCTAGAAGATGACTTGCAAATTCAGCTGCTGCACCGCACCACCCGCAAAGTCACCCCCACCCCGACCGGACTGGCCTTTTACGAGCGCTGCGTGGCCATCTTGGCGGACATTGCTGAGGCGGAGTTAGCGGTGACCCGGTTGCATTCCGAACCGAAGGGGGGACTGCGCATCAATGCCCCGATGTCCTTTGGCACCTTGCATCTGGCCCCGGCCCTGGCGGATTTTTTACAGCGTTATCCCGAGGTGCAGATCGAGCTGAGTCTGAGCGATCGCCTCATCGACCCCATTGAAGAGGGCTTTGATGTGACGGTGCGCATTGCCCAGGCCACCACCAGCCCAAGCCTCATCGTCCATGAACTCTGTCCCATGCCAGTGGTCCTCTGCGCCGCCCCTGATTACCTGACCCAGCACGGACATCCTCAACAGCTTCAGGATTTGGCCGAGCACATTTGTTTACCCTATGGCCACGGCACCAAGCACCAACCCTGGAAACTCATTGGCCCTGACGGTGAAGTGACCGTCCCCGTCAGCGGTCCGCTCTGTGCCAACAATGGTGAACCCTTGCGAGAAGCCGCCATTCAAGGGTTGGGCATTACCCTATTGCCGGTATTTATGGTGGGTCAGGATTTGCAACAGGGGCGCTTGCAGCCGGTACTGCCCGCCTATCAAGCACCGGCCCTATCCCTGTGCATCCTGTACCCGGTTAACCGCCACCTCTCCATCAAAGTGCAGTTGTTGAGTGCGTTTTTGAGCGATCGCTTCACACCCGTTCCCCCTTGGCAGCAGGCCGTCTAGGGCACGGTTCAAAGCCTGACACAATGCGCTCGATGCTGGTACAAAACCGAATTTCACCGTCGCCAACATGTAACCGTCCCACACATTACGCTGGCTGAGCGGAGTCGAAGCCAGATCTCCCGAAAAAGTCCCCTTCGACTCCGCTCAGGGGACGGTTACCGCCAACATCCATCACAACATCGGCCATGGGAGAACCATCATTCGTGTAGATCAAACCTGAGCCCTTGCCCCCAGCAATCTTCGTGAATGGCCTTACTCACAATATCTTCACAGGAGCTGAGTAGACTCTAACTAAGTGTAAGCGTCCCTGGTACTACGCTGGCTGAGCGAAGTCGAAGCCAAAACCTATTCAAGATGTCCCCTAGCCCCGCTGGGGCGGCAAAGCCAACGACTCCGCTTAGGGGACGGTTACAACTAAGTTGTGTGGTCCTGCTTCCTTGGGTTGGATTTCAAAATGCTTTAAATAAACACATTAGAGATTTTTATGACTATCCCCTTAGTGTTATCCGAATCTACGGTAAGACCTTTTAAATTCAAAAAAAGCGGAACTACCCATGCCGCAATTATGTATGGCGGCCTGATTTATAAACTAGATTCGGCTTTCAGTCTATCCCAATGTGCTGAAAGCTTTCAGACTGCTCAGATACTAGCTGAGGAGTGCAAGGTAGTATTGACAACAGGGATGTTTCATCATCGTGTTTGGGTAGAGATCAAATCATAGGTGCTGATGGATTTACCGAAAAATATAATATTAAAAATACTTTTTCAAGCTCACCCAAACCTTGCCTGAATGCCTCCTAATTAGTTGGCAAATCCTTCTTGCTGAGCGGTTGAAAGGACAGGTTCGGAGCCAATCAGCTCTGATCTTGCCTCCCATAAAGTGGACCTGTATTGATGGGTCACAAGCGGGGCTCGAGACTCGCCAAACCCTAGTACCTGATGACATCAGGTTTAGCACGATGGCAGGGGGCATCAGGGGCGAGGAACTGGAATGGCCAAGGCTCCTCAGGCGATTACCAGCCAAGACGATGCCCTTAGATAAAATGCCGATAAATGCTTGCTTGGCAGCTGCCACCTTACCCTTTGGGGCGATAAGCTAAAGACAAGACCGGAATTCATTGCAGGTTGAATTCCGATCATTTCCGCACAGGTGTTACACAATCCGCGTTGCAGCATGAACGGCAGGGGTGCCGTTCTGGATGTCATACATATGTTGTTGGAAGCCAGAATTGTGAAAAAAACAAATGGTCTGACTGAAATAGACGAGGGCTGGCGGGTCCAAGTCTACGATCGCGATCGCCGATTAATCTGTCTACTAGAGCCATCCCACGGCTGGATCTTTTTCCTGGGCTGTGTCGCGGGCTTTTTGGTAGCTGCCATCGGGTTTAGCCGTACCGCTCCAGTTTCAGTGACACAGCCCACCGATATCCCCACCGATACTGCGCCCTTGCAAGTGGACTAACTTCGGCTCTTCGGGATTCTGGGCTGCTGATCAGCCTAGGGCTGCGTGGCACGACCACGCAGCCACACACCCCTCTTTGCCATGAACCATTGAAAGAAGGCTGCGATCGTTATTGACAATCAGCTATAACTTATCGCTTTCTTCATGGATCACAAGTTTTACTTATCATTGGGTTTTAACAATCCGTTCTAGATCTGCGATGCGCAGCGGTAATTGGGGCTGCTTTCAAGTATAGACTTAACGGTATGGATGCCTGAGTCTAGATAGATAAAGGTTTATGGTTTATCTGAGCCAGCAACGGGCGATGATCGACCTCACTCTGTCTGGAGAGCGGCCATCTCTGGACACCCTGTCGACAGGGATTGATGTAACACCTGTGCTGTGGGGGTGAAGCGCTACACCCCTACTTTCTTAAGCGTTTAACCCATTTCACTGATCCCATTCACAATTGCCACTCCCCTAAGCCAGGGGAGATGGAAGGAGGTAACCATGGCAAATTTCTCTCCCCTGTCCCGTCGCAATTTTTGTCCCCCGCAGGGACTTCCGTGGTCGGCGCTTATTGATTAGCACGATTATTTCGCTCGCCGGAGCGAAGCGTGATCTTCCAGCACACGACGCACCGAGATGCAGATGTAACGCTGCTCACCCAGATGCGTGGAGCCAGCCAGGATTCGAGGCCATGCTGGCCTGCTGTCCTGCCCCCTAGAACCTGATTAAGGAGGAATTACAACGTGGATTTTTTGTCCGAATTCTTGACGCTCTTCTTATCGAAGTTGCAGTCCCCGACCCTCGGCTTCCTGGTTGGAGGCATGGTGATTGCCGCCTTCAACAGCCAACTGACCATTCCCGAGTCGGTCTACAAGTTCATCGTCTTCATGCTGCTGATCAAGGTTGGCCTGAGCGGCGGCGTTGCGATCCGTAATGCCAATCTGGCGGAGATGCTGTTGCCCGCGCTGTTCGCTATGGTCATCGGCATTCTAGTCGTATTCATCGCGCGCTATACGTTGGCCCAAATGCCAGGCGTCAAAACCTTCGATGCCATTGCAACCGGAGGATTGTTCGGTGCCGTAAGTGGCTCTACCCTTGCTGCTGGTTTGACGCTACTAGAATCGGAAGCCGTGCAATACGAGCCCTGGGCGGCCGCCCTTTATCCTTTTATGGATATCCCAGCCCTCGTAACGGCGATCGTCTTAGCGAGCATTTATGCTAGCAAGCAGAAGCGCGAGAAGTATCTCAAAAATCAGGAGGCTATCAGTAAGGAGGCTTATTACGGCGATCAGGGCGGCGGTACCGCAGTCCTGAGTCAGTCATCCGCTCCCGGAAACGATCGGGTTAAAATCTGGCCCATCATCCAGGAAAGTCTCCAGGGTTCTGCCCTATCGGCACTGCTGCTCGGTCTTGCGCTAGGCATCTTGACCCGGCCGGAAAGTGTTTACGAAGGCTTCTACAATCCTCCCTTTCGCGGCCTACTTTCGATCTTAATGCTGGTCATGGGGATGGAAGCTTGGTCAAGGCTTGGTGAGCTGCGCAAGGTGGGTCAGTGGTATGTCCTATATGCCGTAGTGGCACCGTTGCTCCATGGGTTCATTGGCTTCGGTCTCGGCTATGTTGCCCACCTGGCTACCGGATTCAGCCTTGGCGGTGTTGTGATTCTGGCCGTCATTGCCGCCTCCAGTTCAGACATCTCCGGGCCGCCTACGTTGCGAGCCGGTATTCCCAAGGCCAACCCCTCTGCCTACATTGGCGCGTCCACTGCTGTGGGTACACCGGTTGCGCTTGCCATCGGAATACCGCTCTTCATCGGACTGGCCCAAGCGCTGGGTGGCTGAATCCCAGACATTTCAAAGCTTGCCGGTGCTACCTTGGCCCGGCAACCCCATAGTTCAATAACTACACACGTAAGGAGGTAACCCAAATGGCCAAGCAAGCCAACAAGCTCGTTATCGTCACGGAAAAGATTCTGCTGAAAAAGATCGCCAAGATCATCGGCGAAGCCGGGGCGACTGGTTATACGGTGATGGATACTGGCGGGAAAGGCAGTCGCAACGTGCGCTCGTCGGGACAACCCATCGTTTCTGACACCGAGTCGAACATCAAGTTCGAGGTGCTCACCGAAAGTCGGGAAATGGCCGAGAAGATTGCGGACCAGATCGCAGTGAAGTTTTTTACCGATTATGCGGGCATTGCCTATATCTGCAATGCAGAGGTCCTGTACGGAAACAGTTTCTGTGGGCCAGACGGCTGTTGAAGCAAGACGACGACAGCCCCAACAACCGGGGCATGGCCCCGGCTGTTGGGGGGTATTTCGTGCCCGAGGGACAAAAATTCAGGGTGGTCTGAGCCGATAACGGCCAATGACCACCTCACTCAGCAGCGAGACTTCAGCGTCGCCCCGTCCCAGTTGCTGTTTAAGAGACGGTTTGAAAAGCCTTGCACCGTTGATAGAACTACCGGGATTATCCCAGAACGGACAACGGCAACATCGAGAATCTAGAAGATCTAGCCGATGTATGGGTTGTCTAAGGTTGCACCTAATCCTGACCTGCCAACTTTTCAAACCGTCTCTAACCCAAGCTTGGGGAGAGCTCCCTCCTGACTCCTAACGCACAACATCTCTCCCCTTTCCTCTTGATCGCATGCCCTGGCGTTCGGTATTCGACAACGTTTATCTGGCGGCAAATGCTGCTCAGTGCCGTCAGCCAGGGGCCTGCTGCCCCTCTCCGCGTTGCGCTGGGTCGATCGCCAATGTGGTTTCCAGTTCCGCCACCGTCAGGATCGTTTTCAACACCGAATCTGGGTTCAGGCTAATCGAGTCAATTCCTTGCTCTACCAGGAAGCGGGCGAACTCAGGGTAGTCACTGGGGGCCTGACCACAGATGCCGATCTTACGGCCCTTGGATTTTGCCGTTGCGATCGCCATTGCCACCATGCGCTTTACCCCCTCACTGCGCTCATCAAAGAGATGGGCTACCAGGGCCGAATCGCGATCTAGGCCAAGGGTGAGTTGGGTGAGATCGTTGGAGCCGATGGAGAATCCATCAAAAACATCGCTGAACTCATCCGCCAGCATCACATTGCTGGGTAGCTCACACATGACATAAACCTGCAAACCGTTCTCCCCTTTAACCAGGCCATGCTTCGCCATTTCTGCCAAGACCCGTCGGCCTTCCTCCGGGGTGCGACAGAAGGGCACCATCAAGATCACATTGGTGAGCCCCATGGTATTTCGTACCTGTTTTAGGGCCTGACACTCTAGGGCAAAACCAGCGCGGTAGCGATCGTCATAGTACCGAGAGGCCCCCCGCCAGCCAATCATTGGGTTTTCTTCCTCGGGCTCAAAGGGAGCTCCCCCCAGCAGGTTGGCATATTCGTTGCTTTTGAAGTCTGACAGGCGCACCACCACCGGCTTGGGGTAAAAGGCGGCGGCAATAGTGCCAATCCCCTGAGCCAATTTATCCACAAAGTAATCGGGCTTGTGATCATACCCCTGGGTGAGACGGGCAATCTTGCGCCGGGTATTGCCGTCCTGGAGTTGGTCAAAATTCACCAGGGCCAAAGGGTGCACCTTAATGTGATTGGCAATGATGAACTCCATGCGGGCCAATCCCACCCCTTGGTTGGGCAGGGCCGAGAGACTAAATGCCAGCTCAGGGTTGCCGAGATTCAGCATGATCTGGGTGCGGGTTTTCGGCAGGGTGTCGAGGCGGGTTTCGGCCACGGTAAAGGGCAGAATGCCATCGTAGACGCGGCCCGTTTCCCCCTCACAGCAGGAGACCGTCACCGTTTGCCCGGTTTGGATCACATCGGTGGCATTCCCACAGCCGACGATCGCCGGTATCCCCAACTCCCGCGCAATGATCGCCGCATGGCAGGTGCGGCCCCCTTGGTTGGTGACGATCGCCGCCGCTTGCTTCATGATTGGCTCCCAGTCTGGGTCAGTCTTGGCGGTGACCAACACTTCTCCGGGCTGAAAGTCTGCAATTTCAGCCACATCCAAAATTACGCAGGCTTCCCCAGACCCCACCATCGCCCCCACGGCGCGACCCTCAACCAATATCTGGGGTTCATCTGGGGTTGTCTGGGACTGGTCAAGGGAGTAGGCCCGCAGCACATTGGCCGATTTTTGGGATTGCACCGTCTCAGGGCGAGCTTGGACGATGAACAATTCTCCGGTAAAACCATCCTTGGCCCACTCGATATCCATCGGGGTGTGGGTCCCCCGCAGTTCGCTGTAATGGTCTTCGATGATGCAGGTCCACCGGGCCAGTTGCAGCACCTCCCGACGAGTCAGGGCATATTGGGCTTGCTCAGCTGGGGGCACCGCCACATTTTTGACCAGCTTGCCGCCGCCGGTGTCGTACACCATGCGCAGGGCTTTGCTGCCCAATCGCTGACTCAGAATCGGCTCATGGCCTTGCTTGAGGGTGGGCTTAAAGACCCGATATTCATCGGGGTTGACGGTGCCCTGCACCACGTTTTCCCCCAGGCCATAGGCGGCGGTAATTAAGACCGCATCCTTAAAGCCGGTCTCGGTATCAATAGAGAACATGACTCCCGAGGTGGCCAGGTCGGAGCGCACCATCTTTTGTACACACACCGACAGGGCCACGTCTAAATGATCAAACCCTTGGATTTGACGGTAGGAAATGGCACGATCGGTAAAAAGAGAGGCAAAGCACTTTTTGCACGCCTCAATCACTTGCGCTTCCCCATGGACATTCAGATAGGTCTCCTGCTGCCCCGCAAAGCTAGCATCGGGCAGGTCTTCGGCGGTGGCGCTAGAGCGCACGGCCACATCGGTATCAGGACCATAGTGGTTACACATCTCCCGATAGCCATGGCGAATGGCGACCTCTAAATCAGGGGGGAAGTGGCCGTGGAGAATGAGCGATCGCGCCTGGCAGGCCCGTTTCTGCAAGGCAGCCAGATCAGTAATATCAAGGTCCTGAAAAAGCCCTCGCAAGGCACCCTCCAAGTCATTACTTTGAATAAATTGCCTAAAGGCTTCGGCGGTAGTGGCAAAGCCCCCTGGGACGGCCACACCCTTAGGTGCTAATTGCTGAATCATTTCCCCCAGAGAGGCATTTTTACCCCCCACTTGGGGTAAATCATCAAGGCGAATATGATCCAGCCAAAGAATCAAAGATTGAATACTTTTGACGGGCGTCCTAACCATAGGTCAATTCCTCAATCCTGAGATTAAAAAACACAACAATTCACCACCAGGCAATCGTCTCAAAAGGATAGAATTAGTTGAATTGCAAGGAAGTGAAGTCGGGGACTTGACAGATCTACTTCCTCAAAAAATCCCTATCCTAGTGTTTGATCTATAATATTTTTGTGGAGCAATAAAGCAGGCATTTCAAAACACTGACGAGGCGGCTATCGTGCAGGCAGGGGACTGACCTCAAAAAGCATGAAGCTTTAAAATCTCTTCCAAGTCAATCCACGGCCTTACTTTTATCCTACGGGGATTTTTGATGTCTGTCGGCCAAATGCCATAAAACTTTGTGGAGAAAATAGAAGGAATCGATGGTTTCTTAAGGTAAAAAATAACCCTTCTATTGACTTAGAACCATAGTTTTAGCCCTCTCCCCCAGCCCCTCTCCCAGAGGGCGACGGGAGCGGGAAATAAACTTCAAAGTCCCTGTCCCCCGCGTGAGGGAAATTCCGGGTTCCAAGTTGAACGGGGTTTAAATCATCCCGAAGCTCAGGGTCACTCGCCCCTGAACAGCCCCCCTATCCCGCGTCAAAATTCTCCACCCTTCAGGAATGTCAGGTTGGGGTAGAGCCGCTACCTGAGGGCTGACTCAAAACCCATCAGCAGCCTCCCAGACGAGCACAATGTCGGCGCTAATTCCGACTGGCGGCTAATTGAGTGCCTTGAGGTGATGGTCTAAAAGTGCTTTAAATACACTTGGGGCTTCATGGACCTCTGCCATGGGGAAAGTGGCAATAACCTTGGTCTGATGGGGGTGTTTGTCAGTAACCGTCCCCTGAGCGGAGTCGAAGGGGACTTTTTCGGGAGATCTGGCTTCGACTCCGCTCAGCCAGCGTAATGTGTGGGACGGTTACTGTTTGTCAAGGTGGTGTTTTGCTGTTGAAG
>CAYGVA010000108.1:0-13310 GCA_964353225.1 uncultured Leptolyngbya sp. | reverse complement strand
GCAGGCCACTTTGAGGTGGAGGAAATGCTGACGGTTGAGTTCAACCTCAACGCGGGGCTAGAGCAAGTGGAGACAGAGTTCTATGTCGATCCGGTATTTCACTTGCCTGCCCTACTGATCGAGGCGGATAACCAGCCAGGTCTGTTCTATAAGGTGATGTACGCCATTTGGCAGGAGGATCTGTTGGTGGTCAATGCCAACTTGCTGGTTTGGCGGGGGCGGACGCGCTTGATTTTGTATTTACTGGGTCCGAACGAGAGCTTAATTCCAGAATATCTGGGTCAAAAGATTGCGGACGGGGTACGCTACCGTCTCCTCAATAAGGATTATTAGGGCCAAGGACGGAGGACCGTTAGCTGCGAAAATTTATCCTCACTCCCGCAAGGATAAACCTCTGGCCGTACTGAACGGTATGAAGTGTTGACGAACCTAGCGCTGCGATGACTTGGGGGCAAAGCTGGGCACGTTAGAATGGCGTTACCGGTTTAGAGTGACTCGCTATGGCGCTTCCCCAGTTTCGGTACATTTGGGCTCGGCTCAGCCCCTTGGCCCACCCGGTGGTTTTAACATTGGGCTTGTTCTCTCTTTTGGCTGGGGTGTTTGCCTTAGAGTTTGTGCGCAATCCCAACTGGTATCGGGCTTACGATGCCGATGGAGAAGTGTCTGCCAATGGGGATCTGGTTTCATCGGATTTGACCCCTGAAGAACAGGCCCAGGTGGCCAATATTGATAATCTGTCATTTCTGACCAACACGATTGGGAGTGAGTCGGCTGAATCGGAGGCGGCACTAGCTGGGCAGCAGGAGTCGGCGACTTTACTCGATCAGCTATTGGCAAATCGTTCGACCCCAGCAGATCGCCCCACCACCGCTGACGACAGCACTTTAAACCGCTACCTGGATCGCTATGCGGCGTTGGAACTGGATAGCATTGATCCCTCAACGAATATTTATCGCAGTATTTTTGAGTCGACCAGTAGTGGCGCGACCAATGTTAATTCCGACTTCTCTCAATTAGCGACCCTAGGGCAAACCCAAGCTGAGGGTGCTGAGAGTTCGCCTTTGATTAATAGCAGCCCCCTGGCCCAGGCTCTGCAAGCCTTGATCCCTGGGGTTACTGGTACCCCAGCAAGTGACGCTCAAGCCTCAGCAGGTGCTGGCGAGGCAAATTCTGGATTTGGCACCCTGACGGCGGATGGTACGAATACAGCATCTGACCCCTTTGGTCTGAATCGGGCGCTGATACCGGCCACGTTACCGGGTATACCGGGCACATTCTTGCCTACCACCCCTGCCATGTCGCCGCCTTTGGGCACCACGGGCTATACGCCACCGGCCTCATTGCCCCTGATTCCCCCGCTCGATACCAATCTCAGCAACGCTTACACCAATTTTCCCACCATTCCTAGGGGGGCGGGGCTACCGCCAGCCGCCAACAGCAACCTGGACCTGAGCATTCCCCCAGTTAACAATGGGGTTGTTTCGCCGCTATCAACCACGGTGCCCGCCTCGCCGTCGATCAATTCGCCAACCCTGACCCCCTCGCCGTTTGCGGTACAGGGGATACCGGGGTCTTATACCGGCGGTGGCTATATCAACACGTTTTCTAATCCTGGGCAGGCCCCGGCCCAATAAGTGTGGGCTTGTCGCTGCCCCAATAGCCCCCGTCGCTGCCGCAGTTGCTAGGCGGGGCAACCGATTGACCCAAGCAAGGCGCGGGTGCTGGGCAAACCCTCTTCGGGCATGGCTGCACTAAAGATGTTGAATGCTTCAGCGTGATTGGCATGGGTCCTTGCTTTAGGGCAAATCACCGTAAAGGGATGCGTTGGTTTAAGCGACTCAACGCGAGGTGTTACGGCTGGGCCAATAGACACCGGCTAGTTTCCACAATGCCTTACCGTAGCGCCACCTACCCAAGCCTGCGGCACGCTACGCGAACGGTAAACTGCCTCGGTCGGTGGGCCGCCACGCTTGGAGGCTGATGTTGCGATCGCGCCCCTTGACCTTGCCCATCGCGCCAACTAGCTATCAGGACGCAGATCGATCAGTGCCGTTGCGTCGAAAAATCGAGACCGTCCTAATAATCAAAGAATTAATGCTTGCCATAGATTAATCATCTGTTATTGGGGGTACATAAGGTAAGGTGCAGATACATAGCTGAGATTAGCCATGGGCATTTGTGCCCAATGCAGCAGGGAAAATTTAGGGCGTGTTGCCATGGGTATTCAAGGGAAGGTTGAGAAAAGTCCCTTAACTGTTGAGGCTTGCAACACCTGCGATCGCACCTTTCAAACCTGCATGTCGTGGGACCACACCATTGACGCGATCGCCCTGCGCATCCGTCAAGCCGTCGAGCTACCCGCCATCTTGCAGGCCACCGTGGATGAAGTGCAGCGGCTGCTGGGGTGCGATCGCGTCTTTATCTACCGCTTTGAACCGGATTTGCAGGACCGAGTGGTGACAGAAGCCCTCTCGGCCCCCCATTGGTCCGTTATGGATCTAGCCGTCCATGACCCCTGTTTTGAGTCAAGCTGGCTAGATCCCAAGCCAGAAAAGCGTTATTTTGCGATCGAAGATATTGCCACCGCTGACCTCACCCCTTGCCATGGCAATTTTTTGGCCAGCTTCCAAGTCAAAGCCAATTTAGTCATCCCCATTTTGGAAGCAGACACCCCATGGGGCCTACTGATTGCCCACCACTGTCAGAGGGCGAGGTCATGGCAACCCGTCGAAATCGAGGGGCTGCAAGTGCTGGCGGTACAGGTGGGCATTGCCATTCACCAGGCCGCACTGATCGAGCAACTACAAGTGGCCAAAGCAGAGCTAGAAGCCCAAGTCACCGCCCGCACCCGCGAACTCGAACAGACCAATACCCAGTTACAACGGCTGGCGACCATTGTTGAGTCCTCCCAGGATGCGATTATCAGCAAAACCCCCGACGGCATCATCACCAGTTGGAACCGGGCCGCCGAAACCCTCTTTGGCTACACCGCCACCGAAATCATCGGCCAGCCCATCACCACTATCATCCCGGCGGATCACCAAGCCGAAGCCCAGCAAATTTTAGACCGCATTCACCAGGGGCAACGGGTTGACACCTACGAGACCCAGCGGCGGCGGAAAGACGGGCAATTGATAGATGTGGCCATTACCGTTTCCCCCATCCGTGACCCCAACGGCCATATTGTAGGGGCCTCCAAAATCGCCCGTGATATTAGCGATCGCAAAGCAGCGGCAACCACGCTCCAGGAAAGTGAAGCGCGCTTTCGCTATTTAGCAGATCACGCCCCCGTCTTAATTTGGCTGGCTGGGCAAGACAAATTATGTTTTCACTTCAATAAAGTCTGGTTAGATTTCACCGGACGCACCATGGCCCAAGAAATGGGTAAGGGCTGGACAGAGAGCATTCATCCTGATGATTTTCAATTTTGTTTAGAGACCTACACCCAAGCCTTTAACGCCCGTCAACCGTTTGAGATGGAATATCGCCTGAGGCGATTTGACGGTGAATATCGTTGGCTATTAGATACGGGCACGCCCCGGTTTGATCAAGCGGGCCAGTTCTTGGGGTATATCGGTTCTTGCCTTGATATCAGCGATCGCAAGCAAACCGCCACCCAACTCAAAGACCTGTCACGCCGCTTAGAGCTAGCGGTCAGGTCTGCCCAAATTGGAATTTGGGACTGGGATATCAACCAAAACATCCTCGTTTGGGATGAGCGCATGTACGAACTGTATGGCCTCACCCAACCAGCCGAGGCCCCCTTGGTTTATGACATCTGGGCCAATGGGCTGCATCCCGATGATCGCGAACCCACCGAGCGATTGCTCCAGCAAGCGGTTGTAGGCCAGGCGACATACGATACCGTGTTTCGCGTCATTCACCCCAATCAGAGTATCCACACGATTCAAGCCCACGGCATTTTAATGCGTGATGCCCAGGGCAACCCCAAAAACATGATTGGGGTGAACTTTGATATCACCGATCGCCAACAAGCCGAGCTAGAGCTGCAATCGACTAAAGAGCAACTGGAGCTGGTGCTACAAGCCTCGTCAGAAGGCTTTTGGGACTGGGATTTACTCGCCGATCAAATCTACTTCTCGCCCCGCTGGAAAGAAATGCTGGGCTATACCGACCACGAACTAGAGAATAGTTTCGACATGTGGGAGTCGGTCATTTTTGAGGAAGACCAGATTGCCGCCCTACAGCTGATTGAAGACTACAACAGCGGCAAAATCGACAACTTTGTGGCCATTCAGCGGTTTCACCACAAAACAGGGACCACGGTGCATGTGCTAGCACGGGCTATCCATCTCAAGAATGCTCAGGGGCAAGTCACCCGCATGGTGGGCAGCCATCTAGATATCACTAACATGACCCACATCCAAGCCGCCCTCAAAAACTCAGAGATGCAGCTGAGCGGCATCCTCAATAGCGCCTTAGACGGCATCATGGCCTTTCGTGCCATTCGCGATGATCAGGGCCACATCATCGACTTTGAATGGTTGTTGAGTAATCCCACCGCCTGCCAGGCGGTGAATCACTCCGTTGAAGACCTCATCGGCCAGCGCCTGCTTTCGGTCTTACCGGGCAACCGCACCGATGGCCTCTTCGATCTGTATACCAAAGTGGTCGAAACGGGAGACCCCATACAGCGGCAGTTCCACTACAACCACGACGGTATTGACACCTGGTTTGAGAACATTGCCGTCAAACTCGGCGATGGCTTTACGGTCACCTTTCGCGATATCTCCGACATCAAAGCATCGGAACAGGCCTTGCAAACAGCAAACCAAACCCTCGAACGTCACGTCCAAGACCTGCGGCAGCGCAACGAAGAGATGTTGCTGCTCAGCGAAACCAGTGATTTCTTGCAAGCCTGCCGCACCATTGAGGAGGCCTGCTCCGTTATCACCACCCTGGTCAAACCGTTGTTCCCCAATTGTTCTGGCAGTTTTCATGTCACCGGTGCATCTCGCAATCGGGTGGAGGCCGTGGCCCAGTGGGGCAACACTTTGTACTCAGCGCCCGATTTTCAACCCCATGATTGCTGGGGCTTGCGCCGGGGCCGATGGCACCAGGTCAGCCCTGACCGCTCGGGGCTGCGCTGCAACCACATTGTCAGTGACGATCCCAACCTGGCGACCCTCTGTATCCCGATGATTGCCCAGGGTGAAACCCTCGGCATGTTTCACCTCAGCACCGACAACGCCGCTGCCCTCGATGGCAGCAAGCGACAATTGGCCCGGACAGTTGCCGAGCAGGTGGGGCTGGCGATCGCCAACCTCAACCTCCGTGAAACCCTACAGACCCAGAGTATCCGCGATGCCCTCACGGGTTTATTTAACCGTCGCTACCTCGAAGAAGCCCTCCAAAAAGAAATCGCCCGTGCCCGTCGTCACCAAAGCTCCGTAGCGATCGTGATGATGGATGTCGATCACTTCAAATCGTTTAACGACACCTATGGCCATGACGCTGGCGACTTTGTCCTCAAATCCCTGGGTCAGTTGCTTAGGGACAAAGTCCGAGCCTCAGATACAGCCTGCCGTTACGGGGGCGAAGAGATCACGCTGGTCTTTCCCGAGACCCCCCTCCATGAAGCCCTAGGCCTAGCCGAACAAATCCGCCAAGCCATCGCCAACCTCACCCTGACCTACGGCAATCAACAGTTGCACAGCATCACCGCTTCCTTTGGGGTCGCGGCGTTTCCTGAACATGGCACCATCGGTCAAGCCCTCATCCAGACCGCTGATAAAGCCCTTTATCGAGCCAAAGCCGCTGGCCGCAATCAAGTCATGGCGGCTGGAGTCGCACCGAAGAGATTAACCCCATGAAACCGCCCCCGATCCCTGCCAACGAAGCAGAACGACTCAATGCCCTCAGATCACTCCAGCTCTTAGACACGACCCCAGAAGAACGCTTTGACCGCATTACCCGCATTGCCCAACGGGCTTTTCATGTCCCCATTGCCCTAGTGAGTTTGGTGGATGCTGAACGGCAATGGTTTAAGTCGCGGCAAGGGCTCTGTGCCCATGAGACCCATCGTGATATCTCGTTTTGTGGCCACGCCATTTTTGATGACGCACCGCTAATCGTGCCCAATGCCCTGAATGACCCTCGCTTTGCCGACAATCCCCTCGTGGTGGGGGACCCCCATATCCGTTTCTATGCCGGCATTCCCTTAACGGTGCTGAACAACTACCCCGTCGGGACCCTATGCGTGATTGACCAAACACCCCGCCGCTTTAATGCCAGTGACCGGATATTGATGCATGACCTCGGACAATTAGCCCAGCAAGAGCTCAGTGCCTGCAACACCTCAGTGCTCGAAGAACTCCAACAGCGCAATGACGAGATGCGGCTACTCAGTGAACTGAGTGATTTTTTGCAAGCGTCGCGCAGCTTGACCGAAGCCTTTGAGGTGATCTCTAGTTTGGTAGAGTCCCTCTTTCCAGGTTGTTCTGGGGGCGTTTTCAACCTCTGTGCGTCGCGCAATCGGGTGGCGCAAGGGACCAGATGGGGGCCGCATCGCCACTCCGCCGAAGCGTTTGAACCCCACGATTGTTGGGCATTACGGCGCGGCGGTTCCCACGCGATCAGTGGCGATTGGCTGACGCTCCGCTGTCGCCACGTTAGCGATGACCCAGGGATGGCGGCAGCACTCTGCATCCCCATGATTGCCCAGGGTGAGACGTTAGGGTTGTTTTTTTTGAGTACCACCATTGCTGAGGCGTTGAGTCCGGCCAAGCAGCAGTTGGCCAAAACAGTGGCAGAGCAGATCGCCCTGGCGATCGCCAACCTACACCTACGCGAAACCTTGCAAAACCAGACTATCCGAGAAAACCCTACGGGCCGTCTTAACGGCCGCCACTGAGAGCAGCAACGCCCCGCCTTGACCCGCTCAAAAGCCAGCACCAACATCCCTTGTTCGTCATAATTAGAGCGCCCGAGTGATGAAAACCCTGCCTGAGCATCTGGTGCCCTATCGGCAAACCCCCGAGTTCACAGACGTCTCGGTGCCGAGCGGTTTACTTCATGTCCACAGCACCAAAGCAGCGGTCTGGGGCAAAATCATCATCCTCGCGGGCCACTTGACCTACCGTATCCTAGAGCCCGTGCTCGAAGCGATCCGCCTGAGTCCGGGGGTTCACGGCGTTATCGAACCCACCGTGCAGCATGAGGTCGTGCCACAGCCAGGGGTGAGGTTTTATGTTGAGTTTTACCGTCCCGCCGAGTAGGGAGATGACCGACAACTAAAATACCGGCTTTAGAGCGAATAGACTGACAAAACAGCTTGCCATCCCAACCCTGCATGGGGGTCAGGAGACCTGCCCCCTAACCTTTACGAAACCTCCATAGGGGAGCGGTTTCCGCGCCCAATTCTGGTATGTTCATTGGCCAAAATCGCCGACAGTCACCCACTGTCACCATGTCTCCCCTGAGGCCCACTCAACTCAATGCCGACCGCTTAAAACGATTAGCCACAGCAGGGGAGCGGGCAAGGGGGCGATGGCCAACGGCCAAGGCTATTGTTATCGGCGGATCACCGGATACAGCGGCTCTTTACCATTCAACTGCCAGAGGCTGACGCATAGCACCGTCGCGATCGCCAACCACACCAAAGAGGGCAAAATAATCCACCCCGCCAAGGGCACCGTTTGGTAATAGCTGACAGTGACCACCGCCACCGAGAGCAACGGCCCGATGATCACCATCGGCACCGCCGCGCCCAAACGCCCTTCCACCGTAAAAATCGTATTCCAGGTATCCCCCAGGCTGAGGTGCGCCCCAAACAGAATTAAGGGCAGACACAAGAAGGTTTGCCCCATCGCCACCCAAACCAAATAGGCCGATACCACCCGCAACACCGCAATGCTCATCCAAACAATGGGAAAGGCTAACGGGGGCGGTGCCCAGCCGGGACGCTGAAGCGCGGTATAACGACCGTTGTTGCGCGTGTTGTCGAGGAGGGAAAAGAAGCGGGAGCGCAAGGTCATCACCGCAAAAAATATGCAGGCGATCGCGCCCATCGCCCCTGGGGGGAGCGCGGCCCGGTCCAGCCAGCCAGCCACCCCATCCATCAGCCCTAACACCCCGGTCAACGCCGCAATCTGAAACAGCGTCGCCCCCAGATAGTTGAGGGTGGCGGCCCGGTCCCATTGGGGATTCGCCAAGTCAGTCTGGATGGTGGTGTCGCCGGTGACGGCTTTGACCCCCATCACGGCATTCACACCGCTTTTTACAACGTCTTTGCTACCCATGGCGTGTTTTACCCCCGACCAAAATATTTGCTGCCCGTATCCAAATGCAGGTGGGTGCTGTAGTAAATAATCCCCCCCGCCCAACTGGTGTATAGGGCATTGGCCGCCGCCAAGGGGCTGTAGCCCTCCACCGAGAGGTCCACCGCCCGCCCCTGCAAATGGAAACTGCGAGACGCGCCCCCCGCCGCCGCATTCGCCGCCGGATCGCGGTACCAAGAATTGATCGTAAAGGCTGTGCCCAGCAAGTCGCGGGCCGCCTGGAGCTTGCGGGCCAAATCAATGATGTTGTTGACAATGTCCGTGCTGACCGGCCTGCGGGTGCCATTGTGGGTGGCCTCCCCCCAGGTAAAATCACCGTCGGTAATGATCGATTGCCCCGTATATACCGGCTGACTGCGCCCCGGTAGCTGCACCGGCTCCCCCTGGTAAGCCGGGGGATAGATCACCTTGTCCCGCAGCGTAATCTGAGCATGGCGATCGTAGGCATACCAAGTGCTGAGCTGCTGCACAAAATCCTTTTCGTAGCGAATGGCAAACTTGATGTGGCTGTTAAAACCCTTGCCATTGGCATCGCGATAGGCCCAGGAATGGAGCGGAATCTGGGTACCCGCCCGAGAGGAAAATTTCTCATTATTGGCCAACTGACTGGAACTCACCGGACGCCGCTTGAGCACGGTATTTTGGGTGACCTGCAGCATCGGCGATTGGGGGTACACAATCTTGCCGTCATATTCCACATAGGCATGTTGGTCATAGACAAACCACTGGCTGAGGCCATTGAGATAATCCGCCTCGTTTTTCAGCGAAATCTTGATGTGGCTGCTAAAGCCGCCCCCCGCATCCTGAAAGGCATAGGAATTGAGCTCAAATTGGCTGCCCTTGGGCACATTTTGTTTCTGGCTACCGGGCAGCAGGCTAGAGGCGATCGGGCTCTGTTTAAAGATGGTGTCGCGGGTGACATAGAGGGTAAAGGTGGCCTGCTGCTCCTCGCGGGGATACACCACCTTCCCCTCAAACTCCACCTGGGCATGGCCCCCGTAGATAAACCAGGTATTGAACCCCTTAAAGTTCCGGCCCTGGAAGGCGCATTTGATGTGGCCGTTGAAATCCCCCTGGGTGGCGCTGGCATAGGCGTAGGAGGCCAAGAGGTAGGTGGAACCCGCCGCGATCGCCTGTTTTTCCCCCTCTTCTAGGGTCCCCTGGTCATCGGGCCGTAGCTTCAGCACCGTGCCCTTATTCACCCGTAGCAAAAACACCGAATGCAGTAACCGCGCCCAGGTGGTCGCGCCCACCACCCCATCGTCGGGCAGATCATTGGCCTTTTGAAAGGCTTTCACCGCCGCCTCGGTGCCAGGACCAAACACCCCATCGGTGCCCACGGTGACCCCCTGTTGGTTGAGGGCATCCTGGGCGGCTTTCACATCTTTGCCCTGGAGAACGGGATCGTCTAAGAAGAGGGTGCGATCGCCCGGCTCGTATTCCTTGGCGGGGACTGGGGCGGGCACCGGCGCTGGCGGCGGGGTTGGCGTTGTTACGGGGGCTGGCGTCACGCGACTCGGCGGTTGGAGCACCTGAGCCCAAGTCACCGGCCCCACCACCCCATCAGTGGTAAGACGTTTGGCGCTTTGAAAGGTTTTTACCGCCGCTTCGGTGCGGGGACCAAACACCCCATCGGTGCCCACGGTAATGCCCTGCTTGATCAAGGCCGCTTGCAGGGCCTGCACGTCTTTCCCCTGCAAAAAGGGATCATCGAGGAAGAGGATGCGATCGCCCGGTTCATAGACCTTGGGCGGTGGGGGCGGCGGCGTGACGACACCGATTGTGCGGCTATCCAAGTAGGTCTGTAGGGTGATGCGACCATCCAGAAATTGCTGACCCGCAAAGCTAAAGGCCACCCCAGGCACTTCTGACAAAAACAGCTTGGCCTCGGTCAAGCGGCGGCGCAGCAAACCCTGTTCCACATTGGTGTTGGGGTTGCGATAGAGGGAGAACGCCCGCTCAATGTCAGTCCACTGGGCGTCCCGCAGCACTCGGGTCAAGGTTTGAAAGTCACTGGAGCCATAGAACGCCGCCCCCAGGTTGTAGGCAAAGCTGAGAATGGCACTCCGTTGCCCATCCCCCAGGCTACCCCAGATGGGAATGCGGGTTTGGGGGGGTAAAAATTGATTTTCCAGCTTGAGCAGCAGCAGCTCGGTCGCTTCGGCTACGGTGATCTTGTCCCCCAATCGCACCCGACTGCCATCGGCCTTGACCGTACTGCCATAGCCAATGGTGTAGGGCTCCGCCCCCGATAAAGGGTCGGGATACGCATTTGAGGCAAAGCCCTCAAACTGCTTAATTAAATCAATTGCCTGCTGGGGGATTGTCGCCATGGTCACCCTTCCTCAAACCTTATGGATTCATACCTTACTGATAGATCGCTAAAAGCGCACCGGACAGGTCCAGATTTCACGTAACTCTATGCTAGCGCTGACATCGCTGCTAGCCCTTGCGAGACCGTCGCCCCAGCACCGCCCAGCCAATGCCCCCCAAAATCACCAGGGACGCCACCCATGCCTGTTCCATCGTGAGCCCGCATTAAATCCCCTCGTCATCATCACAATCCAATAGCGTCGTGCTTAAGGGGGCGGGTTTTGGGTGCGGTTGAAAACGGCCATGGCCCGCTCCAAAATCTCAGGGCTCCAGGCGTGACCCGCCTCCGGGTCCACATACCATTCCACCTGAAAGCCTTTAGCCTCCAAGTCTTCCATCAACGGTTGCAAGCGGGGGATAAAATCTTCGTCCTTCGCTCCCATCGCCCAAAATAGCGGCACCGCCAGCGCTGCCGGTTCATAGTCTTGGTCGCTAGCATCGGCCACCACCGCCGCCGCCCGCACCCGCTCTGGATAGTTAAAGGTGTAGCGATGGGTAAACCGCCCCCCGGCTGAGATGCCGGTCAGGTAAATGGGCAGATCCAGCCCCTGGGTGGCAGCCACCTCGCTCAATATGGTGTCGAGGGCCTCGACCTCGCCATGATTAAACTGCCAGTACTTGTCCTCACTGTTAAAGGAGGGACAAATCAGTAGATAACCCTCACGTCCAGCAATCTCAGCCCAGGTATCGCAAGTCCCGGGACCGTTTCCCCGCAAGCCATGGACCACTACAATCACCGGCCAGCCCGCCGCTGGGGCCGCACCTTCTGGCACCCGCAGGTCGTAGTCAACAGAAACTGTTGGGGGAACGGCATTGCCCTGACAGCCCGTGACCAGCAAGCTGGCGATCGCTCCCCCTAAGATCCAATTCCGCATCCGCTGATTACTCCTTGTGCCACCCATTCTGATCAGGTTATCCATGCTCCGCCAACCAAGCCCGCAGTAGGTCCACTAGCCACCGGGCTTCCCCATGCCTTAGAAATTCTCCTAGCGCCTTACTCGTAGGGCAGGTCTGAACCATCAGCGCCCCTACAATAATGCTATCAATCCAGACTCATCCGCGAATCACCACAATGGAGCGCTGCCCCTCGGTCAGGGTCACCGCTGTGGTGGTGCGATCGCTAATCAGCGGCAAGCCCGGACGTTGATCAAAAATCACCAGCCAGCCTGTTTCTAGCTCAAGTCCTGCCAAGTATCGGTCCAACTGCTCTAGTCCGACTTTCAGCGGATCGGGTCGACCTGAGCTGGCAGACAGGCCATCAATGCTCCGGCCCATAGATGTCAAAACTGTGGCTGAAATAACAATGCGGTGACCCGTGACATGGGTTATTGAGGCATAGGCTAGTGTGCTATCGCAGTCGCCCGTCCGGTTCGGACAAGACTGTGAGCCAATGTGCTTCTGCCCTAAGGATCAGAGCGATCCTAGATGTCCGAAGCACATTGGCCAGCGCGATATGTCCCGGCGTTCTTCAAGCTGAATGCAAGCCATGCTGCAACGGTTACTGCCGTTTCCGAAAACACCCCTTACCCGCCAACAACTGCCCGCCGCCTTAGACCCACAGGTGATGGTTTCGAGCCTCTCCGCCGGTTTGGTAACGGGGGTGATCGGGGTGATTCGGGCCATTTCCTACGCCAGCTTAATCTTCTCCGGGGCCTTGGCCGCCCACCTGCCCATGGGGTTGGGGATCACGGTGTTTAGTGCCGCAGTCACCCTGGGCGTCGTTGCCCTGACCAGCACCCTGCCGGGGATGATTGCCACGCCCCTCGCGGCCCCCACCGCGATTTTGGCGATCATGGCAGCGGCGATCGCCGCCGAACTCCAAGACGCCCCCACCGCTGAGGTGCTGGCCACGGTGCTGATCATGATTGCCGTGAGTGCGCTGCTAACCGGGGGCTTGCTGCTGGGGCTGGGGCTATTGAAGCAGGGGGACCGGATTCGGGTGGTGCCCTATCCAGTGATTGGAGGGTTTATGGCGGGGACCGGCTGGCTCTTGGTGCGGGGGTTTGTGCAAATCACCACCGATCTGCCCTTGTCCTGGTCGGCGCTGGGGTTGCTCTGGGCACCGGCGGCGCTGGGGTGCTGGGCACCGGGCTTGGGGTTTGCGATCGCCCTCCTCACCGCCACCCGCCTGTGGAAGCAATTTTGGGTGATGCCCGCCGCCCTGCTCACCTGTGGGGCCTTGTTTTACCTGGGGCTCTGGGGCACCGGCATCTCCATCGACACCGCCCGCGACCTGGGCTGGCTTTTGGGACCCTTTCCCGCAGGGGGGCAGTTGTGGTCACCGATTAACCCACAACTTTTGGGCCAGGTGCATTGGGTTGCCATTGGCCATCAGGGGGGCGGGTTACTGACGGTGATGTTGATTAGTTTGCTCTCGCTGATGCTGAGCAATAGCAGCATCGAGCTGGTGGTGGGCCAGGACCTGAATCTCAGCGGTGAACTCAAGGCGATCGGTCTCGCCAATGTGGTATCAGGGCTAGGGGGCGGCATGATGGGCAACCAAGCCCTGCCCAGTACCCTGCTGGTCCATGACCTTGGGGCCAAGCATCGACTCACCGGCCTGTTGGCGACGGTACCCTCCCTGGCGGTGTTGGCCCTGGGCTCCGACTTTCTCTCCTACTTACCCAAGGCGGTATT
>CAYGVA010000107.1:0-13576 GCA_964353225.1 uncultured Leptolyngbya sp. | reverse complement strand
ACCAGGACGCACCGCCGTCCTGGACCTCGCGGACAGTGTTACTGGTTTGGCCGTTGCAACGATCGTTTCGTAGAAATTTCGTTATGGCCGTTCAACATCGCCGCGATGTGATGCCAGGGCAATTTCTACTCGGTCGCCACGGGAGCTTGTTAAGCTAGCGTTCGATGTCTTGCGTGGGAGCAATGGCCAATGGTCCAGTGTGATCCCAAACCTGATCCATTTTGTCCAGGGGGAGTGGGATGACTCGTCGTTTTGTCTGGAGAGCCCTGGTGGTGGGGATCACCCTGTGGATGACCCTTGGGATCGTTTCCCTAGCCCATGGGCCTAGTCAGTCATCTCCCCTGCCGACCCTGCCGACTCTACCGACCCTCGCTCCGCTGGATACCGCCTCCCTCTTTACCCCCGTCGTTGATCTCACCCTGAAGCGAGCCCTACAGACCGGGGAGTTAGCGGCTAATTTGGCCGCCACGGCAGAGACCGCCCGCGAATGGGATCAGGTCGTCCATTTGTGGAGTAACGCTGTCCAGCAGTTACAAGCAGTTCCCCCTGATAGCCCCCAACGGGTGTTTGCCCAGCGTCAAGGGCGAGACAACTTGGCCGCATTGGCGATCGCCCAGACCCAGGCCGAATTGGCCAGTCGTTCCGCTGTGTTTCCGCCTTTGGGGAGCACTATCTTGGATGAACAATTGGGGATTTACCTGTCCTATCTCGCCACATTTGGTCCGCCAGATGTGTTGGTATTAGGGAGTTCGCGATCCTTACAGGGGATTGATCCCCAGGTGCTCCAGGCCAATTTACGCGAACAAGGCATGCCTTACGCTCGCATCTATAACCTGGGGGTAAATGGGGCAACGGCTCAGGTGATTAATTTTTTATTGCAGCAGGTGTTGTCCCCAGAGCAGTTGCCAAAACTTTTGTTGTGGGCGGGGGGATCACGGGCATTTAATAGTGGCCGCAGCGATCGCACCTTTACGTCCATGGCCGCTTCACCGGGCTACCAAGCCTTACAGCGGGGGCAGCGGCCTCGCCTAGGGGCGGGCACAGCTGATCTACCGGCCAATGCCAATCCCATCCCGATCAGTGCTATTAACGGCTACGGATTTTTGGCGGTGGCCGATCGCTTTGATCCCCAGGTGTATTACCAAAGCTACCCCCGCGTCAGCGGAGAGTACGACGGAGCCTACCAGCCCTTTGACCTCGGGGGTGCACAAACCTCAGCTTTAAGGGCGATCGCGACCTTTGCCAAGGATCGCAATCTTCCCCTCGTCTTCGTCAATTTACCGTTAAGCAACGACTACCTAGACGACACTCGCCTGGGTTACGAGCGGCAGTTTCAGCAATATCTCCGTCGCGAAGCCCCAGTAGGGGGCTTCACCGTTGTGGATTTGCTCGAACAGTGGCGGGGGCAAAATCGTTTCTTTGCCGATCCTAGTCATCTCAACCAGGATGGTGCTGCTCAGCTGGCTCGGCAACTGGTCCGCTCAACTCAAATTGATTGGTCCACCCTCATTGCTGGCATGTAGAACTGTAAGCTTTTACCGCCAAACGCAAAGAAAATCCACAAGTTCCACACATTTAGAATTTGTTAGGGATCAATAGTAAAAGACTACGCTTGGAGAGATAACCCGACGAAACCAGTTGAGTGACTTCTGCCGAATGTTGGGCAACAGGTTTCATCTGGTGTGAGAAAACCGCTACGGTCCGCTCTTCCCTTGATTGCCTGACGATGGTCCCCTTGCCCCAGCGGCCATGGTTCAGACCGATGTTTTAATCCGCCCCCAAAATGCTTCCGAATGGGAGCATTTATGGTCGATACCCCTTTAATTGCCGATCTATTTCGGCATTTTTAACGGTTTAATAAGGACAAATTTATGCTGCTAACTGATTTAACCCCTGGCACTCACGATCCCACAGACTGGTTTAAGCAAGGGAGTGCTGATCTCCGCTTAGCTACCCTAGACTTCTTAGCGCAACACCTCCACCAAGCGTCTACCCAAACCTTGCCCACCGCTTTTTTTTCCCAAGTCGTACAGCAGGTGATTCGTCAAGTCGAACAAGTCCCCCAGGATGAAAAAGCAGAGGTATTGCGGGATATGGTATCTGGAGAAGATACCCGTTTAGCAGAAGCCTACGACGACCTCGATTTGAATATGAAATTGGCCTTTTGGTATCGCCTTGTGAATACGACCTCGCTGATGGCAAGCGTCGTACAAACCATTCATGCTTCCCACCAATGGACGGTAGAGACCCATTTAAGGGAATTGGCTAAGCGCGATATCAATGAGCTGGTCCAGGTTTTTAACGCAGCCGTTGCGATGACAGGTAGTGCCGTTACGAAGCCAGTCTTTGCGAGTTAGGTGATGTTTCTCAATCCCTTGCCTTAAGCGTCACCCATTAAACCACTGCCCCCGTGATCAAGATCACGGGGGCAGTGGTTTATCAAACCTGGCGATGGGTGGTGCCTGAGGGCGATGGATCTAAACCGTCATGATGTCCTTGTCCTTGGCGGCCAAGGCTTGGTCAACCTGGGCGGTATATTGATCCGTGAGCTTTTGAATCTCATTTTGAAAATCGCGGGATTCATCTTCCGAGATGTCACCGTTTTTTTCTTGCTTGCGGAAGAAGTCAATGCCATCTCGACGAATATTGCGAATAGAGACGCGACCCTCTTCGGCATATTTGGCCGCTATTTTCGTGAATTCTTTGCGGCGTTCGTTGGTCAGGGCAGGGACGTTTAAACGGATTAGGGAGCCGTCATTATTGGGCACCAAGCCTACATCAGAAAGGGTGATCGCCTTTTCAATGGCAGCAACAGAGCCGGGATCAAAGGGCTGAATCACTAAGGTGCTGGAGTCGGGGGTGCTGATGTTAGCCAGAGACTTGAGGGGGGTGGGACTGCCGTAGTAGTCCACAGAGATGCGATCTAGCAAAGACGCATTTGCACGGCCAGTGCGAATGGTGTTGAAGGCGCGACGGGTGGATTCGATGGCCTTGGCCATGGCTTCCTCGATGTCACTTAAGTCAGCTAATTTCACAGGACTGTCTCACAATTGTGCCAATGGATTCACCCATCACGGCCCGGCAGATGTTTCCAGGGACCGACAGGTCAAACACCATGATGGGGATATTGTTATCTTTGCATAGGGCGATCGCCGTGCTGTCCATCACCTTCAGATCATGGGTCAAAACATGGCTATAGGTGAGGGTTTTAAACCGCTTGGCGTCAGGATTTATCTTGGGGTCAGAATCATAGACCCCATCCACTTGGGTGCCTTTGCAAAGCACATCCGCATTGATTTCAGCGGCCCTCAGGGCAGACGTTGTATCCGTGGTGAAAAATGGATTGCCTGAGCCTCCCCCGAAAATGACCACCCGGTTTTTTTCCAAGTGACGTATTGCCCGACGGCGAATATACGGCTCCGCGATCTCTTGCATAGAGATCGCGGTCTGGACTCGGGTGGGGACCCCAGCCTGCTCTAATGCATCCTGTAGGGTCATGGCATTCATAATCGTGCCCAGCATGCCAATGTAGTCAGCGGTGGCCCTATCCATGCCGCCCGCTGCCCCTTTGATGCCGCGAAAAATATTGCCGCCCCCCACTACAATGGCAATCTCAATGCCGTGGTTGACCACCTCTGCCAATTCTTTCCCTATGGATTGCACCACTTCTGGCGCAATGCCATAGGCTAAGTCGCCCATCAGCGCCTCGCCACTTAACTTCAGCAAAACCCGTTTGTAAGGGATGCCCATGCAGTCACCGTAATCGTTAGCAGCGGTCAATTCCTTCAAAATATTGGGTGTGTTTCCAGGAGAAGTCAAGGATAGACCGTCAAAAAGACGGTAGATTTCCTGATTTCTTTAGATCGGTAGGGGGCAAATGCCTCCCCCTGCTAACTGGCCCAATGAAAAACGGTAGAGTAATGGGGCAGTTGGCGGGCGGCCTATGGTGGAAACCCTAATCCCAGACTTGGCCTTACCCTCGTCCTTGGTCAAGGGGGTATGGGTGGGTCTCTGGCTTGTGGCGGTGGGCGTTGTCACCGAAGCGGTTCGTCGCCGTACCACGGCCTCAGCAGAAATCACGCGCAAAATTGTTCATATCGGGGCCGGTAACGCGATTGTGCTGGCTTGGTGGCTCCACACGCCGACATGGATGGGGGTGGCTGCCTCCATGGTGTTTAGCGCCGTTGCGCTGCTGTCTTACCGGCTGCCCATTTTGCCCGGTATTAATAGTGTGGGGCGACCTAGCTTAGGGACTTTTTTTTATGCGGTCAGCATCGGGGTGTTGACGGCGCTGTTTTGGCCCATGCAGCATCCTGAATTCGCTGTGATTGGGGTGCTGACGATGACTTGGGGGGACGGGCTAGCCGCCCTGGTGGGGCAGGCCCATGGCCATCATCCCTATCAAGTGTTGGGCTCGGGTAAAAGTTGGGAGGGATCGCTCACCATGCTGCTGGTGAGTTTCGTGGCTTGCGGCGTGGTATTGGGGGTGGCCTTTGGCTGGGGCCTGTCTAGCGTTGCGATTGCGGCGATCGTCGCCCTCACGGCCACGGGCCTAGAAACCATTTCTATTCTCGGTTTAGACAATCTCACTGTGCCGTTGGGCAGCGGCCTGCTGGCCTATGGATTAGCGTTGGGGTGGCTGTAATCCTCACCCACCGTTACGCGGCCTACCTCAATGCCGCCATGCCTGGGGTTGCTGAAAGCGATAGACATCTGTAATGACCCGTTGCCACCCTGCGGCTAGGGCTGATAACAGGCGATCGCCCTTTTCACGGCTGGCGACGGTGGCATCTCCTAAGACCCCGCTGCGGCTTAAGTCTCGGGTCACCCAGGCAAACGGTAACGCCCCCTCCATGGTGAGCAAGCTGTCTTCGGGTAATGCTTGGGGATATTCACAGACGGCTCGATCCATCTGGACCTGTTCGGGCAAAATGGCCAGCATCAGACTGGTTTCTGCATCCCCAGCATGGATACCCAGCTCCAGTTCTTTCGGGGTCAGCAGCGCTGCGGCAGGGTTCGGCACCTGCCAGACAAACAACGGAAACACCATCAGGTCTGGATACTGCTGGTGGAGGTCACGGGCGGCCATTTCGAGCACTTGCGGCTGCCCCCCATGGGCGTTCATCCACACCAGCTTCCGAAACCCAGCTCGATACAGGCTCTCTGCCGACTCCATCAAGACCTGACGCAGGGTTTGGGCGGATAGGGTGATGGTGCCAGGGAAATGCCAATGTTCATTGGACTTGCCATAGTAAAGGGTAGGCAAGGCGTAGGCTGGAATGTCACCCCCTAAGTCGGTTAGGGCTTGACCCAGAACCCCCTGGGCGATCGCCGCATCCACCACCAACGGCAAATGGGGGCCATGCTGCTCAATTGCCCCCATGGGCTGAATGAGAACTACATTCCCTTTATCCGCCATCGCTTCTACCGTAGGCCAAGGCAAATAGGGAAAGAATCGTGCTGGGGGAATCCAACCATGCATCTGGGGCAGACCTTATCTGAGTTTCTTCATCGTCCTACCCCAGCCTAATTCAGCCCGTAAAATCACCCATCTTTCCAAAACGCTTCGAAAAGGGGTTGACGACTATCGCCGAAAACTGTAAATTTAGATACAGAAAGCAGATCGTTCATCCTATAAGAAAAATTTTCTCGTAGGACGGAAGTAGGGAGATTCCCGAAGGAACGCGCCTCTTTAAGCAAGTCGTTATTTTGAGGCGAGAACCATGAGCTTACGTTACCGCGGTGCCGATTACGAACCCACCTCCGCTAATGTCGAGATGACGGAAGAAGTCATCGGGCGTTATCGGGGCGCTGTTGTGACCCGCCGAGTCCCCAAGCAAGTCCAGCAACACGGACGGGTGCAAGGTCTCAAGTATCGGGGCGCTAGCATCCGATAAAACTTGTTTTACTCACCCTTGAGTGAGACACTTCATTCTAAAGGACCTCTGATTTCAGAGGTCCTTTGGCGTTTTTTGGGAATGTACCTATCGTTTGAGCGTTGCTCGTCGCTAAACACCCGGATGCCATCGGCCGCTAATGGCCATGGCCTTCGTCAGTCCGGTTAGGGCAAGACTATGAGCTACGTTGCTGCTGCGCTAAGGCTCAGAGCAATCCTAGGTGTCTTAAGCAAAGTGGCTCGCGCCATATATTCTCTGCTAGCTTCCAGGGGCGATGGGCTATTGTTACCATTGTGCAGGGTTTTGGTGGGGCGTAAGAGGCACCGTGAGCGTAAATGGATGGGTCCTATTTGCCCTGGGAGGGGTAGTCGGTATGGGGGTCGCAGGGATGCTGCGACCACGGCAGCTACGTCGAGCGATCGCAGCGGTGCAGGGGCAGCAATCACCGCGCCCGACCGCGACTAACCCTGACGGGCCTGCGGCTTCCCCCTCTGCTTGGCAAGAGGACCCGTTGCGGTCGCCAGATTATCGCGCCCTCCTCCATCAAGCACCGATTGGGTATATCCAAGTAGATGGGGAAAATCAGTTGGTTTGGTGTAATGCCACGGCCAGTCGACTGTTGGGCATTGCCTATGCCAATCAGGTGATGGCAGATACCCCGCGTCTGTTATTGGAATGGGTGCGCTCCTATGAGCTGGATCAACTGATCGAAAAAACCCGCCACACCAATGCCCCCCGCCAACGGGATTGGGTACTTAATCTGGTTTCGCCTGATCCCTACCACCCCACCGAAGGGGTCGCCTACCCGCTACGGGGCTATGGGTTACCCCTGAGTGAAGGGCAAGTCGGGGTGTTTTTAGAAAATCGGCAGGAAATTGTCACCCTGCGGCAGGAGCGCGATCGCTGGACTTCAGACGTGGCCCATGAACTCAAGACCCCGCTCACCTCGATTCGGTTGGTCACCGAAACCCTGCGATCACGGGTAGAGCCCGCCCTACATTCCTGGTTTGATCGGCTCCTCAATGAAACCCTGCGCCTCACCAACCTGGTCGAAGATCTGTTAAACCTGAGTCGTCTAGATAGCGCCGATGGGGCTAGCCTGACCCTCAAACAAGTCGATCTAGCGCAACTGATTTTGGCCACCTGGCAAAGCCTAGAACCTCTCGCCCAGGTCAAATCCTTGGCATTGGTGTACGAAGGACCGACCGAGTTGCCAGTCACCCTGGATGAAGCCTTAATCCATCGAGTCCTGATTAATCTGATGGATAACGCCATCAAATATAGCCACTCAGATCAGAACATTTTGGTGCGCACTAGCATCCAAGATACCCCGGCGGACATTCGATACAGTGGCACCTCCACTGTCCAAGTCGACATCATCGACCATGGGGCTGGGTTTAAAGAAACAGACTTGCCCTATATTTTTAGTCGGTTTTATCGAGCCGATCCGTCTCGGGTGCGGCTAGGTCCCTTTAATGCCCCACCTGCGGCCCCAGGACCGGTAACCCCCGTCAATAACGGGACGGGTCTCGGGCTGGCAATTGTGCAACAAATCGTGGATGCCCATCGTGGCCATGTCACCGCGCAGAACCACCCACAAACCGGCGGCGGCTGGTTGACCCTCACCCTACCCCTGCAGGCTGCCCCCTTACCCTTGGTAAGATAGGCGATGGCAATGGGTTGATGAATCAAGGATGACCACCACTTCCATGGCAATACGTCTGCAAAAGTTATTGTCCCAGTGGGGCATCACTTCGCGACGCCATGCCGAAGACCTGATTCGTGCCGGGCGAGTGCAGGTTAATGGTCAAGTGGCTTGCCTCGGACAAAAGGCGGATCCAGAAACGGACCAAGTTGCCTTGGATGGTCGGGTGATTTCTCCCCATAGTCGTCCTGAGCAGGGTTATTTATTGATGAATAAGCCTAAGGGGGTCCTATCTACCTGTGATGATCCATGGGGGCGACCCACCGTCATTGATCTGATTTCAAAAACCACTATCCCCACCGCTGGTCTCCATCCCATTGGCCGTTTAGATGCTGATTCTACAGGGGCCTTATTACTCACCAACGATGGAGCACTAACCTTTCGACTGACCCATCCCCGCCACCATGTCCCCAAAACTTATCGCGTCCGAGTGATGGGCCGGCCCACCCCAATGACGCTCCAGCACTGGCGACAGGGCGTTATGCTAGCGGGCAAGTGTACCTTGCCTGCCCAGGTTAAGTGCCTCGACACCCACCGTCACACCACTGATTTGGAAATCGTTTTGGAGGAAGGCCGGAATCGACAAATTCGGCGGGTTGCTGATCAGCTGGGGCATCCGGTCGTCGATCTCCATCGCACAGCGGTTGGGCCGATCCAAATGGGTGACTTATCCACCGGTAATGTGAGAAATTTAACGAAAGATGAAGTAGGGTTGCTTGGTTGAGATGTTTTATACTATCCACTGCCATCACAGATAATTGACTATCCACCCTGTTTGAATCGATACGCCCAGAATCTCTGCTCGTCTATAGACTTGAAATCTACCTAGTCATTGCTCCATGAAACGATCGTCAAACGATATTACTGAGCTGCACCGAGAGCAACTGGTTGATATTGGGAAAATTCTTCACAATACCCGTGTCAACCAAGGCCTGTCCTGCGATGTAATTGCTGAAACGACGCTTATTCGTTCCCGTCTCCTGGAAGCGATGGAGACAGCGGATGTTCACGCTTTGCCTGAGCCGGTCTACACCCGAGGGCTGATTCGACAATATGCCAAGGCCCTGGGGTTGGATGGCGATACCCTTTCTAGTCAATATTTCACCCCGGCCAAGCCCCAACCCAAGCGTTCATTTTGGCGACTGCCGATTACCCCTCAGCTTCGGCCCCTGCATTTATATATGGCCTACGGGGTCTTGATTGCGATCGCCGTCAGTAGCCTCTCCTACACCCTCAAGCGGGCGGGTTATAGCACGGGCAGCCTCCCTCCCCTCGATGAAGAGGCCATACAAACAGCCATCACAGAGCCTAATGCCCCGGCAGCCAGCCCTTCGACCTCGGAAACATCCCTAGCCCCAGTGGCTGAGGGAGAAGTGCGGGTTTCGGTCGAAATGCAGGCCCAGTCTTGGCTGCGGGTCACCGCTGACGATGAGGTGAGTTTTGAGGGCATTCTCCGCCAGGGGGATACCCGTACCTGGACCGCCGAAGAGCAAATCATCGTCCGAGCCGGAAATGCAGGCGGTGTTAAGGTTTCCTTTAATGAAGCGATCGCTGAACCCTTAGGTCAACCTGGAACGGTGACTGAGGTGAGTTATCCCCCCGCAAAACCAACGACGGTTAGTGTGATCCCGTAAGTGACCGATGCTCAAACACTGGGGGCAAACTCCCGCCGGTTTTTACGCCACGATACGGTATTGGCACCGTGATTGCTGCGACCTTCGGCTCTTGTTTCCCCACGACCATCTATATCGGTCATCCCGGTTGGAAAGCCATGGGCGCTCGGGTTGGTTCTCCCTGGCTGAACGGCTTGGGCATGGGGCTGTTTTGTTTCAGCAGCATGGTGGGTTGATTGGCCTACTGGTTACCCATTGATAGTAGTTGCCGCTGGGCCATTGGCGATACCATACTCGGCTTAGGCTGGGGGGTAGGAGCCCCGTGGGCAAAGGGCTACTGGCACCAGGGTCCTAAAAAAGCTGCCCCGCTCCAGTCCTGACAGAGGATTAAACGATAGGCGAAGCCAGTTTGCTGTTATGCAACCTGTTGACGGCGAACCCAGCTCAAGCTGCCGCCTACGATTACGAGGCCCACTCCCATGGCAGGCTCTGGCACTGAGGTCGTGGGCGGATCTGCCGGTGGTTCAACGGCAGGGGGGGCGACAATCACCTGGGCAAGGCTGCCGATCGTCATATCATCAAAGCCAAAAATGTCACGATCACGACCGGTGGGACCAATACCTAAAAAGCTAACGCTTGTGAATTGTTCGACTTCACTTTCTGCAATCAGACCAAAGAAGAGAACACTACCGTGGTTGTTGCTGCCACTAGAATGGCCAACCTCAATGTTGTCCCCATTACTGAGACCTAAAGAGAGACTGCCATTGAAGTCCCCAATATCAATGCCTTTAAAGCCAAAGGCTGCAATGGGCTCACTAAAGTTGATGGTGAAGTCACCAGAACCATCGGCAGCCGCTTCCCAAAACCGGGTGCCGGAGGTTGCATAGCGGCCAAACCCATCAGTCACTCCATTGGGCACTTGCTTGATACCGCCACCGCCAGTCAGGGTTGCGGTTCCAGTACCCGGAAAAGATAGCAATAAAGGCGCAGCCGTTCCATCGGCAAAGCCTTCAAAGTTTGCACTGCCAACGCCAATTAGATTTGAGAGAAAGTCAGCTTGGGCAGCATCAGCATTTGGAGTAGAACCCAATGGAGTAAGTTCACTCCCATTCAGATCTTCACCCAAGAACAGGGTATAAGCCTGTGCGGAGGGACCAATGAGTAGGCTTGATATGCCAGCGGCAACCGTTGCCAGAATCAGACTGCGGTTCATGTTTTTTTGCGGATTACAGTTATTAGCTAAGACCGCCAGATTGCCTAGAAGGTTTCGATGAAGCCAGTCAAGCCCACTTTAAGCCACTTCATTGTCTAGAAGCGGCTCAGGCAGATGTTGGCATCAGTGACAAAAGTACCTTTGCGAGAAACAGACTGGATACTATGGATAGGCCGATCGCTTATTCCTTGTTGTAACTGCTATGGTCGCCGACTCCACTGCCTTCACCCCCAAAGTCTGGATCTATGACACCACCCTCCGCGATGGCGCTCAACGGGAGGGGCTGGCGCTTTCCATTGAGGATAAGCTGTCGATTGCCCACAAGTTGGATGAATTGGGGGTGCCGTTTATTGAAGGGGGTTGGCCCGGTGCAAACCCGAAAGATGTGCAATTCTTTTGGCAACTGAAGGAGGAGCCCTTGCAGCAGGCGGAGGTGGTGGCCTTTTGCTCTACCCGTCGCCCCGGCAAAGCTGCCGCTACGGATCCGATGTTGCAGCCGATTTTGGCGGCTGGGACCCTTTGGGTAACGCTATTTGGCAAGTCCTGGGATTTGCATGTGACTGAGAGTTTGCAAACCACCCTGGACGAAAATCTGGCGATGATTCAAGACACCATTGCCTTTCTGCGCAGCCAGGGGCGGCGGGTGATCTACGATGCCGAGCATTGGTTTGATGGCTACCAGTCCAACCCGGACTATGCCCTACAAACCCTGGGGGCGGCGATCGCTGCCGGGGCCGAATGGTTAGTGCTCTGCGACACCAATGGGGGTACGCTTCCCCACGAAATCACAACCGTGGTGGAGCATGTCCAGCGATGGCTAACAACCGACCCCAGTTCAACGATGGCAAAATTGCCCCGCCTGGGTATCCACACCCACAATGACAGTGGCACCGCCGTGGCCAATGCCCTAGCCGCAGTTATGGCCGGAGTCACCATGGTGCAAGGTACGATCAATGGTTATGGCGAGCGCTGCGGTAATGCCGATCTCTGTTCGCTATTACCCAACTTGCAGCTGAAGCTCAAGCAGCCCTGCATTCCCCCCCAGCAGCTGGCAACCCTAGCGGCCACCAGTCGCTTTGTCAGCGAGGTGGTGAATTTGGCCCCCGATGACCATGCCCCCTTTGTCGGCTTGTCGGCTTTTGCCCACAAGGGCGGCATCCATGTCAGTGCGGTGGAAAAAAATCCCCGGACCTATGAGCACATTGAACCCACCTGGGTGGGGAATCAACGCCGCATCGTGGTGTCAGATCAGGCTGGCCTTAGCAATATTTTGGCTAAGGCCCGTAGCTTTGGCATTGAACTACACAAGCAAGATCCCCACTGTCGTCAGTTATTAAATCGCCTCAAGGAGTTGGAAAGTCAGGGCTATCAGTTTGAAGCGGCGGAGGCCAGTTTCGAGCTATTGATGCGAGAGGTTCTGGGGACGCGATCTCAGTTCTTTGAGTTGCGGGGTTTCCACATCCACTGCGACAACCTACCAGAAGAAGCCCATTGGAAAACCCGAGCCCTCGCCACGGTGAAAGTTATGGTTGGGGATCAAGAAATTTTGGAAGTGGCGGAGGGAAATGGTCCGGTATCGGCATTAGACACTGCCATACGTAAAGCCCTCTTGAACTTCTACCCCGAGATCGCCCAGTTTCAGCTCAGTGACTACAAGGTGCGAATCTTAGATGGGCGGGCGGGTACCGCTGCTAAAACCCGCGTCTTAGTCGAATCCAGTGACGGCTATCGCCGCTGGACTACAGTCGGGGTATCGAGCAACATTATCGAAGCCTCCTACCAAGCGGTGGTAGAAGGGTTGGAATATGGTCTGATTCGCAAAATTTCGATGACGGTTAATCCTACGCCTGAGGTCGTTTAAAACGGTTTAAACAGACAATTTCCCAACATCTCGTATCCCACCAGATCCCCATACGCATTGAGATCAGCACAGGCTTCATAAGCGTGGGTGATGATGTACTCTTTCTATAGAGGCGCAGCGTAACTTTTAGCTATTAATTTTTCATGGGTTCACGCCCTCAAAAATATAAGGATGATTCAACTCACCCACCCTTTTCTGGAAAATTGAGAGCTGCTCTGACGAAAGCTCTTGCTGCCAACGTAAGTCTAGCTTTATCCCGAATTTCTGTTCCGCATTCCTTGGAGCATCAGTCGTTGATTGATAAGCTTTAATCAATGATTTTGTTCCCTTGTTACCGGAAATAATATGATGATCCTTCCTCCAGTACTCAACCATTTCGGGTAGAAAAGGTATTTCCAGAAAGACACATAATTCTTTTAATGTCTCCTCTGAACGAGTTGCAAGATATTCATATCGAACTAGCTTCCTACTACTTTGAGGAAACTGGTCAAAAAAATGTCTTGCTTCTAAAGTTCGTCGTTCCCAAATATCACAAAACTCTTCTACCGAGAGGTCGGGCAAACGCCTAAGATAAGATGCCATAACCGCTCTACCATCTCTGACAAGATGAATTAGTTTTGGTTGTAATGCCTTAGAGGTGAATTCCGGCAGAGCAAGTTCTTGAGATATCCAATCTATAGTTTTTGTAGAATCTATGAGAGTATTAACCTCCCTTGGAAGCTTTGAAAAAATTTGAGTATAGGGTCGAAAAACGTGATCTGCGCCAATTATAGAGCGAAGAAACTTTTCGACCTTTAGCGGCATATATGGGCGCAAGCGCTGGTTACTCAAAGTAGCTGACAGAGCTTTGAGTTCATTATTGCTAAAATTTTCCTCCCAAAAACTACCCCCACCATTAGAAAGATCACTAAGTGACTTGCCTTTCCTATAGAACTCAGGTAAGTTGCTTAGCTCTCCAACGGCAAAACATTTAGAATGACTGCCAAGCATCAAGGACAGTAAAGTAGAGCCGCTATGGGCAGTGCCTAGGATGAAAAGAACATTTTTATCCAAAATTAATAGCCTCAGAAATAAGGGTTTTCATCAATTTGCCTGCAGGAGAAATGGCCAACTAACTTTCACTACCTTTTAAGTAGAGTCGGAAGATTTTTTCGGAAGTGTTGACTTTGATTCCGTTCAGTCAGCGTGACATCTGGGATAACTGCAACTAATTAAACATTCGTTTGAATCGCGACCATAGATTAGATTGGGACTCCTGCTGAGACGAGCCTAGCGGATCAGAAACAT
>CAYGVA010000106.1:8095-13865 GCA_964353225.1 uncultured Leptolyngbya sp. | reverse complement strand
TTGTCCTGTCATCAACTTCCATGGATCCGCAGGAACTTCTAGATCGTTATGCTGCCGGTGAAATTCACTTCCAAGGCAGCACCTTGGTCGGGGCAGACTTATCGAATCAAGATTTGATTGGGGTGAATCTGAGCAAGGCAGATTTGGAAAATGCTGACCTGACCCTGAGCTACTTGAATAGGGTTAACTTTCAATGTGCCAATCTCAGCCGAGCACAGTTAAGAGGGAGCAATCTCAATCAGGCTATTTTATCCAAAGCTAATATCGCCGACGCCAACCTCCATGGTGCCAGCCTGCAAGGGGCAGACCTGCGCAGTGCCCAGTTCACCCTCGCCGATTTAATGGATGCCAACTTGGTGGACGCGGATCTCCGCAATGCCGATTTAAGCGGAGCAAATCTCACCGGGGCCTGTCTGCGAGGGGCCAATTTTCGCCAAGAAAAGCGCCAATATGGCGCGAACTTACGGGGGGCAAACCTGCACCAAGCCGACTTAGAAGGGGCCAATTTGCGCGGCGCTGATTTAGCTTTTGTCAACTTTAGCTATGCCAATCTCACCTCGGTTAGCCTCCGGGGGGCAGACCTCCATGGGGCCAACCTCATGGGAGCCCGACTGACGGATGCCAATCTTGCCGATGCCATCTTGGCTGGGGCAAATCTCCAACAGGCCAATCTTGCTGGTGCTAGCGCCAATCGCACCAATTTTGCGGGTGCCAATATGGGCCAAGCCCAACTCACCGGGGCTCGCCTCACCGAAGCGAACCTCAGCCAGGTCAATCTAGTGAAAGCAAACTTGGCCCAGGCTCAGATCAACCGCAGTGACTTGAGTCGCTCTGACTTGACCGGGGCCAACTTACACCAGGCCAGCTTGGTGGAAGCTTATTTAGGACGGACAAATCTGGTGGAGGCTAACTTAACTGAGGCCATCTTGAGTCGAGCTGAGTTAAGCAGCGCCAATCTTTTGAATGCCATCCTGACGCGGGCAACGATGCCTGACAACAGCGTGCATCCTTAGGGTTAGAGCACCGATCTCCTCTTCGATTGACCGTATTTCTATCGAGCAAGAGCCAGGCAGACTCATCCCTAAGGCCGGTTGAATAGCGAGCTTGCCCTAGCCGGAGAGCCGCAACCTTCTCAAGCCAACGGTTTATACTTTTTAATATGCTTGATAAGTAAATCTTATTTGTTAATTATCATGAATTGATAGGCGAGTATTTACTCTATGTTTGTTGCGAATTATTAATCATCTATTTCACCGCTCTAAGGGGGCGTTTTTTTCTGATACAACCACCATAGGTCAAGTGGTCAAGAGAAACGGGTGAGCGGCTTGTCTTATAAGAGATGTAGCCTTTTGTAAAGAGATTGTCGCGATCTTCCTGGCGCTTGAGGGCGCTTCGAATCTAGGACAGCGCACGTACACGCATCAGTTAGTTAAGGAGTAGTCACTGCATGTTCACCCACGTTAAGCCCACTGTTCGCCACGTTGTCCCCGAGGATCTAAACGGGAGATCGCTGGTCAGAGTGGTCTATGTGGTCCTGGAGCCCCAATACCAGAGCTCCCTATCGGCGGCAGTACAGGCTATCAACGCTAACAGCCCCGACATCGCCATTGAGATCAGCGGCTATTTGATTGAGGAATTACGCAGCGAAGAAAACTACGCTGCCTTCGAGCGGGACGTTGCTAAAGCCAATATTTTCATTGCGTCGCTGATCTTTATTGAAGAACTGGCTGAGAAGGTTACGGCAGCTGTCGCCCCCCACCGCGATCGCCTAGATGCAGCGGTGGTCTTCCCCTCCATGCCCCAGGTGATGCGCCTTAACAAGCTGGGCAGCTTCTCCATGGCGCAATTGGGACAGTCCAAGAGCGTCATCGGCGAATTCATGAAGAAGCGCCGCAAGCAGCAGGGCAGCGGTTTTGAAGACGCCATGCTCAAGCTGCTGCGCACCCTGCCCAAGGTGTTGAAGTATTTGCCGGTAGAAAAAGCCCAGGATGCTCGAAACTTCATGCTCAGCTTCCAGTATTGGCTGGGGGGATCGGCGGAAAACCTGGAAAATTTCCTGTTGATGCTGGCCGATCGCTATGTGATCAATCCCGACAGCAAAGCGGGCACCAAGACCCTTTCAGCCTTGCAATATGCCGATCCCGTCACCTTTCCTGACGTGGGCATCTGGCATCCCATGGCCCCAGAAATGTTTGAGGACATCAAGGAGTACCTGAATTGGTATAACTCCCGTCGGGATATTTCGGCAGACCTGAAGGATCCCCTCGCCCCCTGTATTGGCTTGGTGTTGCAGCGCACCCACCTAGTCACCGGTGATGAAGCCCACTATGTGGCGATGGTCCAGGAAATGGAATACCTGGGTGCCCGAGTTATTCCGGTGTTCTCGGGGGGGTTGGATTTTTCTAAGCCGGTGGATCAGTTCTTCTTTGATCCCCTCAATCCGACGCACGCCATTGTCGATGGGGTGGTATCCCTGACCGGATTTGCCCTAGTGGGGGGGCCGGCTCGCCAGGATCACCCTAAGGCCATCGAAACCCTGAAACGGCTGAACCGCCCCTACATGGTGGCTCTGCCATTGGTCTTCCAAACCACGGAGGAATGGGAAAACAGTGACCTGGGTTTGCACCCGATTCAGGTAGCCCTACAGATGGCGATCCCCGAGTTGGATGGAGCGATCGAGCCCATCGTGCTCTCCGGTCGTGATGGTATGACCGGTCGCTCAATTTCCTTGCAAGACCGCATTAGCGTCATTTCTGAGCGGGCGATCAAGTGGGGCAACCTGCGCCGTAAGCCCAAACTCGACAAAAAGCTGGCCATCACCGTGTTCAGCTTCCCCCCTGACAAGGGCAATGTTGGCACCGCCGCCTACCTAGATGTGTTTGGTTCCATCTACAAAGTCATGGAGTCCATGCAGCGCAACGGCTATAGCATCAAGGATTTGCCCGCATCGCCAGAGGCGCTGATGCTGGAGGTCATCCATGATGCCCAGGCCCAATACAACAGCCCTGAGCTGAATATTGCCTACCGCATGTCGGTGCCGGAATATGAGGAACTCACCCCCTATTCCACCCGCCTAGAAGAAAACTGGGGCGCGCCTCCGGGACACCTCAACACCGATGGCCAAAACCTGCTGGTGTACGGCAAAGCCTTTGGCAATGTCTTTATCGGGGTACAGCCTACCTTTGGCTATGAAGGGGACCCCATGCGGCTGCTGTTTTCCCGCTCCGCTAGCCCCCACCATGGCTTCGCCGCCTACTACACCTACCTAGAGAAAATCTGGGGGGCCGATGCGGTGCTGCATTTTGGCACCCATGGCTCCCTAGAGTTTATGCCGGGTAAGCAAATGGGCATGTCTGGGGAATGCTACCCGGACAATCTGATTGGCACGATACCCAATCTTTATTACTACGCCGCCAATAACCCTTCGGAAGCCACCATCGCCAAGCGGCGTAGCTATGCCGAAACCATCAGCTACCTGACGCCGCCGGCGGAAAATGCCGGACTCTATAAAGGCCTCAAGGAGCTGAGCGAGCTGATTGGCTCCTATCAGTCCCAAAAGGACAACAGTCGGGCCGTCCAAATTGTGAATGCGATCGTGGAAACGGCGCGCCTGTGCAATTTGGATCGGGATGTCCCCTTGCCTGAAATTGATGGCAGTGACCTGTCCGCAGAGGAACGGGACAACCTGGTGGGCAAGATTTACATCAAACTGATGGAAATTGAGTCGCGATTGTTGCCCTGTGGTCTCCATATCATTGGTAAGCCACCCACAGCGGAGGAGGCGATCGCCACCCTCGTTAATATCGCCGGGTTAGACCGCGAAGAAGAGGGCATCCAGAGCCTACAGCGCAGCATCGCCCAGAGCCTGAATCGCGACATTGATGAGATTTATGCCAATAGCGATCGCGGCATCCTCGAAGATGTGCAACTGCTCTACGACATCAACCAAGGCTGTCGCGAAGCGGTAGCGGCCCTGGTCCATGAACAGATTGACGCCGAAGGTCGAATCTCCATGGTGTCGCGGCTCAACTTCCTCAATATTGGCCGTAAAGCCCCCTGGATGACAGCACTCCAGGCGGCAGGCTATCCCAATGTGGATGCCGATGCCCTGAAGCCTTTGATGGAGTTTCTAGAGGTGTGCCTAGAGCAAGTCTGTGCGGACAATGAACTGGGGGCACTGCTACAGGCCCTAGCGGGGGAATATATCCTCCCTGGTCCTGGGGGCGATCCCATCCGAAACCCCGATGTGCTGCCCACCGGCAAAAACATCCACGCCCTCGATCCCCAATCGATCCCCACGCTGGCAGCGGTGCAGTCCGCCAAGATCGTGGTAGATCGTTTACTAGAGCGCCAGCGCCAAGACAATGGCGGGGTCTACCCCGAAACCATTGCCACCGTGCTGTGGGGCACAGACAACATCAAAACCTACGGCGAATCCTTGGCTCAGATGCTGTGGTTCGTGGGGGCCAAGCCCGTCCCCGATGCCCTAGGGCGAATCAATAAACTAGAGCTACTGTCCCTAGAAGAGTTGGGCCGTCCTCGGATCGACATTGTGGTCAACTGTTCCGGCGTCTTCCGAGATCTGTTCATTAACCAGATGGCCCTGCTAGATAAGGCCGTGAAAATGGCCGCTGAAGCGGATGAGCCCCTGGAAATGAACTTCGTGCGCAAGCATGCCCTAGAGCAGGCCGAAGAAATGGGGGTGGATCTGCGAACCGCCGCCACCCGAATTTTCTCCAATGCTTCGGGCTCCTATGCCTCCAATGTCAACCTAGCGGTGGAAAACAGCACCTGGGAAGACGAGTCAGAACTCCAGGAAATGTATCTGAAGCGCAAGTCCTTTGCCTTCAATTCAGACAATCCTGGGGTGATGGATGACTCCCGGCAGATCTTTGAGTCGGCGCTGAAAAAGGCGGAGGTCACCTTCCAAAACCTGGACTCGTCGGAAATCTCTCTCACCGATGTGTCCCACTACTTCGACTCGGACCCCACCAAGGTGGTGGCCAGTCTGCGGGAAGATGGCAGGCAGCCCGAAGCCTACGTGGCGGATACCACCACGGCCAATGCCCAGGTGCGTACCCTCTCCGAGACGGTGCGCCTAGATACCCGCACAAAGATGCTGAACCCCAAGTGGTACGAGGGCATGCTCTCCCACGGCTATGAAGGGGTACGGGAGCTGTCGAAGCGGTTGGTCAACACCATGGGCTGGTCCGCGACGGCGGGGGCAGTGGATAACTGGGTTTATGAAGACACCAACGCCACGTTCATCAAGGACCCGGAGATGTGCAAGCGGTTGATGGATCTGAACCCAAATTCGTTCCGGCGGATGGTATCGACCCTGCTGGAGGTGAATGGCCGGGGCTACTGGGAGACCAGTGACGAAAACCTGGAACGGCTTCAGGAACTGTACCAAGAGGTAGAGGACCGAATTGAAGGGGTCGAATAGGTTCCGTTCATTCCATCACTGATTTTCGACAGCGGGGTGGACCATAGCCCACCCCGCTGTCGTTCTCACCCAAACTTGGCGCACAAAAACCCCCGCTTTCCCATTTTGGGAAAGCGGGGGCTATTGACATGGTGTGTATCGGGACTGAGAGACGCGTGCCAACTACTCTTTGGTGATGTCCCCCCGACGTAGATCGGTGATGGTGGCATCTTTGTCGAGATTTTCGCGGCGCAGCTCGTCAAAATCAACGCCTTTCACCTCCAGGACGGCGTCCTTATCGAGGTTCTCCCGGCGGAGTTGGTCAAAATCAACCGCATCCTTATC
>CAYGVA010000106.1:0-7995 GCA_964353225.1 uncultured Leptolyngbya sp. | reverse complement strand
AGTTGGTCAAAATCAACCGCATCCTTATCTAGGTTTTCCTGACGTAACTCATCAAAGTCAGGGGCGGCGTAAGCGCTACTGGGTACAGCGACCACTGTTGCGAGGGTCAAAGCTGCGAGGGTTAAGCTGAAGCGTTTCATAGATTTGAACTCCTTTGGTTGATGCATCATCAACCCATCAATCAATCATCGTGAGTACTACTATGGGTCGCCTCTCTGAGGGGCACTTGACCCCCGCCTAAGCAGGGCGTAAGGGTTGCCTGAGGAACCTGAGGATCGATCTCAGGGAAAACTCATTTTTGTATCAAGAAATACATTTTGTCCTAGCAAAGGCAAAGTTTTCACTCTTTCTACATTTAGCCAGGGAACACTAGATTGCATGATCTCCGTCGCCATTATTCCGGACAGAAACACAGCCCGTCTGTATCCAATGGCGACCCCATGCTCTATTTATACGAAGGAACTGGCACTATGAACGCCCTTAAAATTTCTGCAACAATGCTGACCGCTGGATTGCTGAGTTTGGGTATCGTGACAACGGCAGCCCCCGAGGCCCGTGCCGACTACGAGACCTTTGCCATAACGCCTGGTTTCACCCCTGATCCCCTGATTGGGACGGGCATATCGGGGGGAGAGTACACCGTGGATGGCTGTGGCTATGTGGCTGGTGGCGAAAATCCAGATCATATTTTGTACGTTGACGCTGACTTTGACTACCTGCGCCTCTACGTCGATTCTCCCGGTGATGTCACGTTGTATATGGAAAACGTGGAAACGGGCGAAACCATCTGCGTGGATGACTCTAACGGAACTTTGCTCCCTGACTTCAGTAGCGAGTGGCCGGTCGGGACATATTTCATCTGGATCGGGAACTTTGACCAGGCTGGGCATCCCTATGACCTTTACATTACCGAGTTCTAGGTAACGCCTTCAGCGGCGACCCTATTGATGGGGCAGGAAGTGTAACTTGAGGGGCAAAGCCGAGATCGCTGTGTTTTGCCCCCATAAGCTAGCTTTGATACATCGGATCGCTGAGGCTAGAAAGCCTTTGGCGGGCTTTAAAAACGTTTTTATCCATCGGCTTTTAACGCCGCTCATGCCGCAAGGTGTACGGCATGGATAGAAATAACCGCCAAGCTCGTTATCCCGTACTCAGGTTGTCTAGATCGCGATCGTGTGGGCTTAAGTTGTGGGCCTCTCTACAGCACCATGCGGTATGGTTTACCCTGTTTATCGATTAAAGCAGGGCCTTGGGGATGAAACGGCAGTACACCATTAACGCGATTATCTACATTTTGGCGACGCTAGGGGCCAACTATACCGCCGCCTGGTTTATCCCCTTCCCGATCTTTGGCCAGGTCGCTGTGGGGACGTTTATTTTTGGGGTGACCTTTACCCAACGGGATCGCCTCCACGGGGCGGGGCGCAAATGGGTTTATGGCACCATTGCCGTGGCTGCCCTGGTAAATATAGTGATGAGTGCGATTTGGCAGGTGCCATTACGCATTATTTTGGCCAGTTTTTTGGCGATCGCCTTGGCTGAGACGGCAGACACTGAGATTTATCAAAAGCTGATGCGCTATCCCTGGTTGACCCGAGTGGCGGGTAGTAACGCCGTATCGATTCCCCTGGATACCCTACTCTTTACCCTGGTGGCTTTCGCTGGGGTATTACCCCTCGGGGAAATTATTGCCCTGCTATTTGGGGAAACGGTGACCAAGTTTGTCATGGGGGCGATCGCGGCCCTATGGAAAGATGGCAAGTTCGTGTGGCAGACGTCTTAGAGCCCAGGGGGCGGGGGAGCTATGGGGCAGCGGTGATGGGGAGCGCCCACACAACTCACTTTCGGCCATAGAGGGCTTTAACGGTGTCTTTGCTTAGGGTGAGCAGGGTAAATATCCCGAGGGCGGTTCCGATTGGCATCATCAGGCATTCTAGGCAAGCCACGCCAAAGCTCAGCCAATACCCTTTGTGCTTGGCAAGGCAGCGGCCAGACACAATCACGACGACACCATAGATCAAACCACTGACCAAAAACAGTAGCCCAAAACCCAGGAACATCCAGCCAAAAACCACAGCGGACATATCGCCATCTGCTTCAAACATATCTGGGGATCGCAAGGCCCAAAACCCCATCCCGATGTAGGGCAGGGCAAGGAACGAAGAGACAAGGGTAATCCCACCCCAAACATAGTGAAAGATGGATAATAGCCGCAAATGCTCTTTTTCTGGCCCAGGGGTCATCGCTTTAGCCTCTTCTTTGCATCCAGGTGCCCAGCCGCCATCTTAGCCGTTGGCCCTAGCACAGGGCTGGACTCTGAAGGGGACTGTTACGCGTCGCGATCGCCACAGTACACAATTAAATCAATTTCCACTTCACCAAATCCGGCTAAGGCGGTCACCCCAACGGTGGTGCGTCCTGGTAAACGGGTGGCACCATAATAGCTGGCGTAGATCTGGTTCACCGTTTCGTAATAGCGAAAGTCAGTGACAAAAATCCGGGCCATGACCACCCGGTCAAAACTCGTGCCGGCATGGGTTAGCACCAGCTTTAGGTTTTCCATCACCTGCCGAGTTTGATCGGCAATGGGACCTTTTATCACCTCCCCGGTGGCGGGATCCTCCGACAGTTGCCCGGTGACAAACAGAAAGTCTCCCGCCCGCACCGCGTGGGAATAGGGCGCGACGGGGGGCAACTGATTATCGGGGAGAGTGATATGTTCCAGCATGGTTTGAGTATAAAAGTTAGCACCGCCCCCTGATAATGCCTTAGAAAATGACGTCCAAGTCTAAATCGCGGATATCGATGCCATGGAGGGTGCTGCCCTGATCTGCAGCGGTGGTTAACCAAATGTGATGGGGCGGCTGCCAAGCGATCGCCGTCGGAATTGGAAACTGATCTACCTGGCCAATCAATTGACCCTCGTCATTCACCAAACGGAAGTGTCCGGCATCGCTAATGGCACCATAGCCCAAGGCCAATTCCCCTAACCATCGAAAGGCGCGATCAAGGCGGCAACGCCGGACACGATAGGGTTTTAAGTCGATGATCAGTAAAGCAGATGGGTTTCCCGTTTCCTGGGCTAAGAGCCGCAGCGGCGTTTGGGTGCGCACCGGGGGCCGGATGGCGGTATTCAGAGCTAAGTGCCCTAAGGTGCGACCCAGCCGGTTTAAAATCTGAAGCTGGGTGCTGGTCCCGGTGGTCGTGGTGAGCAATAAATGGCGATTGTCCAGGGGTAGCAAGCTGCTCTGGGGATGGCAGAGGTCGGGCAAGCTCAATGCTTCTGGGGCCATGCCTCGCTTGAGGGCCATGCACCAAACCCGTTCTTTAGAGACCTGACTCTGGGCAAATAGCCAGTTTTGATCCCCTGGTTCTAGGAGCGTAAACGGTTCAGGCAACCTTGTCTGCGCCGTGATCATGCCCTTGGGATTGAGTTCAAATAGGGTACGGTCCGCTACGGCTAGCATGTGTCCGCCCCAGTGCACGACTTGGTTGACGGGGGCCGGTAAAGACCACGGCGGAGCCCAGGTCAAAGGCAGGGCGGAGAGCGGCGCGCTGTAAACCTGATGGCCCTGCGCCAGACAAAGGTAGGGGGCTGCAACCGTGTTGGTGCCGTCCTCAACGGTTTGAATCCCAGGGGCAATTGTTAGGGTTGTGCTGGGCAAATCCAAGGGCATTCCAGGGGCAGGGATGAAATCGCTGGGGGGAAACTCCTGGCGCTGGCGGGGGAAATAAGTATTTTGTTCGGAGGGGCTCAGGGTATCGCGATAGGCGATCAAGTCGGCTTTCATTTGGGCCGCGAGTTTATACCGACGACCCGGTAGCTTTTGCAGGGCTCGCCGCAAAATCACCCGCAGGGGTTCGGGCAGGCTAGGGGGAACAATGGGCTTCTGATTGAGATGGGCCACCATCAGTTGCTCGGGGGTCCCTGAAAAGGGGCGATCGCCCGTCAGTAACTCAAATAAAATAATCCCAATGGCGTAGAGATCCGACGCGGCGGAATGCTGATAATAAAAGCGCTCTGGGGCCATATAGGCTGGGGAACCGGTCGCGCCGGTATAGCTTTTCCCCCTGAGATCTTGGCTGAGACGTGCAATGCCAAAGTCAGAAATTTTGACCTGCCAATGGCCCGGTGCAATGGACAGCAAAATATTTTCGGGCTTGATATCGCAGTGGACAATGCCTTGACCATGGGCATGTTCCAGGGCATCCAAGTTTTGTAGAACCAGGGCCAAGATTTCCGCTAGGGTCAGGGGAATCAGCTGATCGATCAGCTGCCGCAGGGTGCCGCCTTCGCAATAATCTAAAACGAGCTGTCGTCCCTGATCAGACAGCTCTAGGGCACGGCAGTTGGCAATGTTGGGATGCTCTAGGCTAAGTAAAAAGCGTAGCTCCCGCAAAAAGCGATGGGTGGTGAGGCGATCGCGGTTAATATTTTTCAGTGCCACCAACTGGCCGGTTTGCTGATGGACAGCACAGTAGACCTGGCCAAATTGACCTTGCCCAATTAAACCGAGGATTTGGTAATTTCCCCGCCGCAGTTTGCGTAGCAGTGCCACAAATAAAGGGCTATTGGCCCACTAGCATGGTCATGATCGCGTTATGGGTCTGCCCCTCTTCCACCAAGGGGTTGACTGGCTGCAAGCGGCTGCTCAACCCCAGCACAAAGCGATTGCGATCGGCCCCGAGGGATTCACAACTGGTTTGTACACAGCTCAGCTCCCGGCCCGTCAGTTGACTAAAAAAGGATTGCAAAATGCCGGTTTCTAAGGCCCCAGACGGTTTATTTGCCTGGATCACATGTTTCGTAAAGGGAGAATGCTGAATCTCTACTACCAAAAAGCCCTGATGGTGGTAGTCCATATCCAGGTGTAATAGCCCCCAGCCGTGGCTGCGCCAGCATTCTTGTAGAGACTGCATAAACTCTGCCATGGGCAGGTCAGCAACGGCCTTTTTCTTATAGTCGCTAAGCTCTTCGCAGAAGCGGGCATAGAAGTTTTTGCCCCACCAGCGGCCGCAGTTATGCAAAACCAATCCTGCCGCTTGACCCGTTTCGGTGGTGAGACCGGCATAAATGGACTTCAACATCACATCGGGAATGGCCAAAAGGCGATCGCCCCGGCGATTTTCCAACAGACCCAACTCTAAAGTGCCTCTGACATAAACATCGCTGGCGAAGTAGTTGCTGGGCAAGCGCTCATCGGTGAGTAAATCGGCGACAGAAATCATGGATTCAGAGGTCCTGGGAAATGGATTTAAAGGATGCCGAGCAGAGGCGCTTCGGCCGCATTCGGAGTTGACGGAGCCCCGCGCAGGAGTTGCTTCGCCACCGCTAATGCCGGAGAGAGCAGGGCAAATTGCTGGGCAGTCAAGGTGGCAGAGAGGCGTTGGGCCAGTAATTCATGCAGGGCCTCATCCACTGCCAGGGTGTCGAAAGCCGCCACCATTTCCGGTAGCCAAGACTGGAGTCGCTTGTTCATAAAGTCAGGGTCATCCATCAGCATGGCCATGGCAGCATAGCGCAGCACCAACAGTCCATTTTGAATGCTGCGTTTGAGGATGTCTTCAGAGACTTGGGCGAACCGCTGCTGGAGCTGATCGGCCACCGGCTGCATGAGCTGAATCTCAGCGTCGCGCAACTGGCGATAGGTCTTAATGCGCTCGGGCATAGAGCTGACGTACTGGCTCAAAACATTCAGCTCATCCGGCTGCAGATAACGCTTTTCGGGTTCATCGAATAGTGCTTCGAGGGCGGGGTTCATGGCAAGCTCTCCAATGGGATAGATCGACCGGCGAGAGGGTTAGATCGAATCGATAAGGGGCTGCGCCCTAAAACAAACTTGAGAAATCGTCTAGGGTCAGGTTTTCGTTGGTGTTAGCGGGGGGAGATTGGACTGATAGGGGAATCATCGGTGCCGCAATCTCGGGGGTGCCTTCCCAAGGAAAGTGTTGAAAAAATTGCCCTACGGTTTGTTGGAGCATGGGGGCTGAGGCCGCATCGGCACCTGGTTGGCCCAACGGACTCCCTTGGGGGGCACCCTCCCAAGGAATTTGCGTAAAAAAGGCTTGAACGGTGGTGGTTCGCCAGACGGCGGTGGGGCGGTGACCATTGCTGCTCGGGGCGGAGATCATGACACACCATCCCCAGAGCGCAGGCGCTTCTGAATATCTCGGGCGGTGGCCCCTTCATTCATCCAGAAGGCGGCGGCGTCGATGCGTTCTTTACCCCCGAGCAGAAACTTGCAATAGGTTTCCCCCATGGAGTAGCACTGAATTTCGATACAGCTGAGTTGTTTGCGCACCATTTCGGTAAAGAAGCCAGCGAAGAGTCCGGCATAGATATGGCAGACGGGTTTGCCGACATCGCCGAGGGTGCGGGCCACGGCTGAGTCAAACACATTAATGAACATAAAGCCCTGCTTGCGATCGCTCATGTCCACTTCCCAACGGCCCCAGCCTTGGGAGGTAAAGGGCCACCACCAGGTTTCGAGTAAAAACATGAGGTTAGCCTGACGGGCACTCATATTAAATTCCCGCTCAAACCAGCCCTGGAAAAACAGCGAGTCTTGCTTGCCCCATTCCAGGCCAATGGAGTACATGATCGCGGCGGAGGCCTCACCGACTTCTTCCTCTAGGCCCTCTAGCAGACCAATGATAAAGTCTTCACTGGTGAAAATGTTACGACTGCCGTTCCAGTCCGTTACACTCCCCTCCCCTGAGTTGAACTGAAAGAAGTCACGGAAGCTGTAATGGTTATGCTTACGCGGGTGGCTGTCGTGGAGTTGATGTGAAGCGTTAGATAGGGTCGTGACCATAGGTTTCTCAGCGCTTTTGCAGCCTTGCCTGTACCAGATACTTGTAATGTTCCCAGGCGCTGATAAATCTGTGACGGCTGGTTGTACAGAAGTTGAAATATCTTAAACTTTTGCTAACTCCGCCAACATGAGTCAGTTCGTAAGGCATCAGGGTTTTAGGCCCCGTCCCCTACATCCTGAATGGTCAGGGTTTCAATCAGGACCGTTGCCTGCTGTTGTTTTTCGCTCAAAAAAGTTTCACAGCGGCGCAGCTCCGTCACCGCCTGCTCAAATTGTTCGAAGATCTCGGCCAGGGGCAGATCCCCTTGCTCTAAGTCCGTCACGGTTGTTTCAATGCGGGCGATCGCGCCCTCATAGTTCCAGTCTTCAGCCGGTTTATCTTTGGTGTGTTTAGCCATGGTGTTTTGGAATGATTTTTCTTAGGGGCGTCAGCGCCCAAGGCAACATCTGGTGTGATCACGCCAGATCCGATCCCTCTGACGGTGGGGGATGACTAATTTGGGTCACCACGGCGTCTAAGGTCCCCGCCGCCACTTGAATGTGTAGCGGGTCCCCTGGCTCCACCCCTGCCGTATGGGTCAGTAAATCCCCTTGGCGATCGCGCACCAAGGCATAACCCCGGCGCAGCACCGCCTCCGGATCCAGGCTCGTCAAGGCTTGTCCCAGGGCCGCACAATGGTTTTGGGCCGCGTCTAATCGATACTGTATGCCCTTGACCCACCGCTGCCGGAGCCATTGCAACTGCTGTTGGGCTTGCTCTAATTGATAGTCGAGGCGCAATCGTTGCAACCGTTGAGCGGCGGTGGTCACGGCCTGTTGGCGGGCATCTAACGCCCCTTGAAATGTCTCAATCAGCCCTTGCCTCAGCCGCTGATGTTGATGGATCAACTCCGCCAGGTCTGGGACAACGACTTCAGCGGCGGCGGTGGGGGTATGGGCGGCATAGTCTGCCACTAGGTCCGCCAAGGATTCATCTCGCTGGTGACCCACGCCGGTAATGATGGGGATGGGGGATTGGGCGATCGCCCGCACCACCGTTTCGTGGTCAAAGCAGTCGAGATCCTCCCTGGCCCCGCCCCCCCGCGCCAAAATCACCACCGCCCCCCCTGAAGTCGTTTTCCCAGACCTGGCGGAGTTGATCCCTCAACATCAGCGGCTGAGGCAAGGGCTGATTGAGACA
>CAYGVA010000105.1:0-13976 GCA_964353225.1 uncultured Leptolyngbya sp. | reverse complement strand
CAGAGCCCATATCCCCCGCGCCATAGGCCAGTTTGGTCCAGAGGGAAAGGCGGGGCGCGGCGGGCGCGGCGTCAGCGGGGAAGGGGGTCATGGCTCGGGGCGATACCTCAGAGGGCGGTGTAACAGTAGTATCATGGCTCAATTCCGAAGCCCTATTCTCGTCCGCGCGATCGCTACCATGTCTGATCTCTACGTATCTTGGGACGATTACCACCGCCTGACTGAAACCCTGGCCCTACAAATTTATGACTCGGGCTGGCAGTTCAACCAAATTATTTGCTTGGCCAAAGGGGGGTTGCGGGTGGGCGACATCCTCTGTCGGCTGTTTGATGTGCCCCTAGCGGTGTTATCGGTGGCCTCCTACGGGGGGGAAAATAATCAAACCCGAGGATCGATCACCTTTTCGCGGGATTTGGCCATGACCACGGCGAATGTGGGCAGCCATGTGCTGTTGGTGGATGATCTGGTGGACTCTGGGGCCAGCCTCAAGCGCACTGTCCATTGGCTGAACCACAAGTACGGATTTTATATCGATGAGGTGCGGACAGCGGTGCTGTGGCACAAGGCTTGTTCGGTGATCAAGCCGGACTATTACAGCCAGCATTTGCCGGATGATCCTTGGATTCATCAGCCGTTTGAGAAGTATGAACAGATGGGGTTAGCAGAGCTGGCGGCACAGCACAGGACGCCCCAGGAGGTTTGAGCTGTTACGCGCTGCTTTTGTAAGACCGCTTACCATGGGCAGTATGATGCGCCGCTCATTTTTGCAGGCTGGATCGATTAATCATGCTGGAAACACTTCGCTTCCAAAATTTCAAATCCTGGCGTGATACCGGCGATATTCGCCTCGCCTCAATCACCGGATTGTTTGGCACCAACAGCTCTGGCAAGAGCAGCATCCTGCAATTTCTACTGATGCTCAAGCAAACAGTGGAATCCAGAGATCGTCAACAAGTTCTAGATTTAGGTAATGAGCATACTTATATTGACTTGGGAAGCACAAAAGATTTTCTCTACAAGCATAAAATCCCTGCAACCTTAAACTTTCAATGTTCCTGGAGGCCATTGAAAAGATTCCATCTACCTTTAAGCAGGCGTTCGGTTTCATCTCCGATTGATTTCGTGAATCCCATTGATTACTACGAAGACGAGGTTTTTTTGTCAAGCTCTTTAGAGATCAAAAAAAATATACTCAAAGTAAAAGAAATCGAATACTCCTTCATCAGTAAAGAAGGCATCCGAAACAGTATTGGCTTAAGTTCAGACGACGCCAGTGAAACTTATATTTCAACGGCTACTGGAGATGTATCTCCAAGTTTACATGCGGAGATTGAGGAATTTATTTCCCCTCCATTTAAAGCATATGGATTCTCAAGCGGAATATATATGAGAGTCGATTATATTGCCAACTTAGTTGACTCGTTTGAAAATCAGATATTGCAGATTTATTACTTAGGCCCCCTAAGAGATTATCCTCATCGCCTGTACGGTTGGTCAGGCGAAACACCCCAAGATGTGGGTAAAGGAGGTGAAAAGACTATTCGAGCTCTGTTAGCGGCAAGTAGGGAAGGTAACTATGTTAAAGAGCAGGTGGCTAAATGGCTGAAGGAGCTAAAACTTATCCATGATTTCTCTCTCAAGCCAATTGCTGACAATCGCCGTGAGTATGAACTACTGATTCAACGTACGCCTCATTCGACAAAGACAAATATTACTGATGTAGGTTTCGGAGTGTCTCAAATTTTGCCAGTATTAGTGCTGTGCTACTACGCTCCTGAAGGCTCCACTTTGATTTTCGAACAACCTGAAATTCATCTTCACCCTTCGGTCCAGTCAGGTCTCGCTGACCTATTTGTAGAAGTTGCAAAAGAGCGTGATTTGCAGATTATTGTCGAGAGCCATAGCGAGCATTTGCTTAGACGGCTGCAACTTAGAATAGCTAAAGAAAACATCACTAATGAAGAAGCTGCTCTCTATTTCTGCGATATGGATGACAACGGCGAGTCTCACCTGACGCCATTGGCGCTGGACGAGTTTGGAAATATCAATAATTGGCCCCCAAATTTCTTCGGCGATGAGATGGGAGATTTAGTAGCTATGACCGAAGCCGCAATAGAGCGACAAATGGCGGGTGACGCGTCCTGATGCCAGTGGTTGTCGATACGAACGTTTTGGTGGCGGCGAATGGACGAAACTGCCCCCAGGCAACACCAGCCTGTCGATTAGCCTGCGCCCAGAAACTTCGGCATATTCGAGATCATGAAGTCCTGGTTATTGATAATACGCATATTCTCAATGAGTACATCAAGAATGCCTCTTTATCAGGGAAACCAAGTGTAGGTGACGCCTTTCTGAAGTGGGTTTTTAGCAATCAAGGCAATCCTGCTCGTTGTCAATTAGTCACGATCAATGGCACACCTGATGGAAGCTTTGAAGAATTTCCGAAGAGCCCAGATCTCGCCGGGTTTGATCTCTCAGATCATAAATTTGTAGCCACGGCGCTTACGCATCCTGAACAACCACCGATTCTCAACGCGGTCGATTCTGACTGGAAGCAATTTGGCAGTGCTCTAGCCGCCGCAGGGGTGACAGTGGTGCAACTGTGCCCTGGCACCTTGAAGGAATAATCAATAGTCCAGAGTCATACTGTCAAAATGCTCGCCCTTCGGCGCATCATCGTAACCAGGGGGAAAGACCATGCTGCTGGGAGCGGCTGACCCATCGGTTTGGCGGAGCTGCTGCGCCCCCTGCTCCAGATCCGTGGTTTGGGCATTGAGTTCGGCCAGACGAGCTTGAATGCGTTGACGCCGCTGGTCTAGATCCACCAACTGCGACTGCAAGCGCTTCTTCTCAACGGTGAGCTTGTAGATATCCAGATAATGCGCCGCCTCCGAACCTTGGCGCGGCATGGTGCTGATTTTCGGATTGATGCGACTGGGGGGACGGCGGTGGACCATAGTAGGCTCCAGACAATGGGATAGCGTAGTCGGGCTGGACGGCGATTTTTTTTGGACAGCGGACCTTAAAGTTGCTTTTGTTCTACCCCAAACCCGGCCAGCAGGACCTTTTCGAGGGGAGACTCCTCGGGAGGGCGCTGGTAATTGAGAATGCGGCGGATCCGCAGGTCAGGATTCACCAAGGTAATCGAATCCACCGATACCACTTGGGTATAGCGGGTGGTCATCAAGAGTTCCCGGCTGGCGAAGGTATAGCGAAAATGGGAAATAATGGGCCGGTCTTCTTCGTAGGCGCGATCGCGCAAATAATCGCCCTCTAGCCCCGTCGCGTCTTCCTGGGTGGTCACAAACAACAGCCGTAGCTCTTGGCTGACCTCCTCCCCCGCCTCTGACACCGTATGGAACCCCAAGCGAAATCCTGGAATCACATCTAAGTCGTCTACCACCCCATAGTGGTTGTCGTTGAGGACCTTTTGCTTGAGATCAGCCGTGATCGGCGCGACCTGAAAAGTGGTGCGCGATCGCTCGATTTCCTTGTGACTGAGGTAATGATACGTACGTTCACTCACCCAGCCACCGATGCAGCATTCAAAAAACTTGTGAAAGGCTTGATTATCCATACCCCATTTGCCCGGTTTATCACCGCAAACACCTGCTGTTATTCAGTGTAGAAGGAATTACTGAGCAATCACTTTTTCGACTAAAAAAGAATAAATCCCTGGCATAACCGCTGTAGAGACTGGTATCAGACCAGACAGTTTTTTGATTGAGCTCCCCTAAAGTAGGCTGCAATCGAATTTCGGGTTATCCCCTTCTCCAGTAGCCATTGCTACGCAGAGACAAGGCCGTTAGCATAGACTAAGTTAACAAAACTTAAATCATCGCTAGATAGGCCACCAGTGGCCTGAGTTCGATTCTTACCCTCTGTTTTTGGTTTACACCTATGTCTTACGTCCCAGACGCAACTCAGCTTTTAGTGGAACCTACCGTTACGGCTTTTTTCCGTAACTGCCATGGCGACTGGCGTTCGGAGCGTCGCTACTACACCATTAAAAGCGGTGAGACCCAAGAGGTGGTCAGCGACATCAGCATTCGCTTTTTAGAGCGGGAGAGCCCAGAACTTCAACAACTGGCGGTGTTGCACGGGCTGCCTGACACAATGCCATTGGTCTGTGGCACGCAAGTGACTTGGGAGAGCACCTATGTGAAAAAAGCGGCGCGTAAACCGGCCAGCGGTTCCACTGTGTTTGGGGTACGCGGGGATATTCTCTATCGAGATCGCGGTTTTGCCACACCCAAACCCGTCACCGCTGATTTCTACTTTCGGGACCTGCACACCATGGTGCTCAAAACCGCCTACGACAACTCCAGCTTTGAGGAAGAGATTCGATTGATTGGCGATCGCACCCGTACCCGCCAGACCATCATTTCCCGCGCCGGAGAGGAACAAGTGATTGGTCAATACCTAGAACAGCGCTGCTAAAGCTGCGTTTAAGGCTGGATTTAAGGCTAGGTAAGTGCAGCAGCATGGTGGGCAAAATGGTCCCCCATGAAAGACGCAATGAAGTAATAGCTGTGGTCATAGCCGGGCTGCAGCCTAAGGGTTAGGGGATGGTTCACCGCTTTGCAGGCTTCGGCAAAGCGCTCCGGCTGAAGCTGGGTTTGCAAAAAATCATCCCCCTCCCCTTGGTCAATCAAAATCGGTAGCCGCTCTGGCGCGGTTTTCACCAGCGCCGTAGGGTCATAGGATAGCCAAGCATTCACATCCTCACCTAAGTAATGGCGGAAGGCTTTCTGACCCCAGGGCACCTGGCTGGGGGCAACAATGGGTGAAAAGGCAGACACGCTCTTAAATCGCCCCGGATTTCGGAGGGCAATCATCAACGCCCCATATCCCCCCATGGAATGGCCCATGATCCCTTGACGGTCGGGCTGGATGGGGAAATTAGTTGCGATCGCCCCCGGCAACTCATCCACCACATAGTCATACATGCGGTAATGCCGGTCCCAAGGGGATTGGGTAGCGTTGAGGTAAAACCCCGCACCCGTCCCTAAATCCCAGTCATCCTCTTCCCCCGATAGGTTGCAATTGCGGGGGCTCGTATCTGGAGCCACCACAACCAAGCCATGCTGAGCCGCATAGGACTGGGCTCCCGCCTTGGTCACAAAATTCTGTTCGGTGCAGGTGAGACCGCTGAGCCAATAAACAATCGGGCACCGTTGGGACTCTGCCTGGGGCGGCAGATAAACCCCAAAGTTCATCTCACAGTCCAACACGGTCGAGCGGTGGCAGTACACCCGCTGCCAACCCCCAAAACTGCGGGATTGGCTGGCCAGGGTTAAAGCGTTAGGCGGCATTGATGTCATAACCCAAAATGGGAGGGTGGATGGATTTGATTTTCCCACAGGTCAACAGCTTCATCTCTGAAAAATCGGGCCACCTCCCCCAACGGCGTTATTAGGAAATTGCCAAGAACTCAAACATCGGCTGTTGGCCGAATAGACTGACAAAACAGCCTGCCATCCGAATCATATGGGGTCAGGAGACCTGCCCCCCACCCTTGACGCCCTCCCGTAGGGGAGCGGTTTCCGCGCCCAACCCCGGTATGTTCATTGCCCAAAATCGCCTCAGCTTGGGTTCTTCCTAAAATCAATCCCCCTTAGAAATTGAATTTCTAAGGGGGATTGGTGAGTTATTACTGATGTGACATCAGCAATGCAAAGTTACTTAACGGTAACCTTAGCGCCAGCTTCTTCGAGCTGCTTCTTAGCATCTTCAGCATCATCCTTAGAGACGCCTTCTTTGATGGCTTTAGGCACAGACTCGACGATTTCCTTCGCTTCTTTCAGACCCAGGCCAGTGAGGGCGCGGACCACCTTAAGAACAGCGATTTTCTTAGCTGCGGGGAATTCTTCCACCACAACGTCAAATTCGGTTTTCTCTTCTTCAGGCTCTGCCGCAGCACCAGGAGCCGCCGCCATCATCATGCCGCCGACGGGGGCCGCAGCACTCACGCCAAAAGCCTCTTCAATTTGCTTGACTAGCTCAGCTGCTTCCAGCAGAGAGAGGGTTTTCAACTTTTCTAGAATTTCATCTGTTACCGCAGACATGAATTGTTCTCCTTGATTTGAATGTTGAACGATGCGATCGGGCCGTGGCGTTATCGCCAAACCATCTCGGTGTTATCAGACAGGCTAAAAGCAGTCTTACGCCGCGTCTTGCTCTTGCTCGGAAATAGCTTTGATACTCCGTGCCAAAGACCCAGGAACTTCTTTGATGCCAACCGCAATTTTGGTGGTTACAGCATTGATAGTGCCAGCGATTTGAGCGTAGAGCTCTTCCTTCGAAGGTAGGTCGCCTAGGGCTTCTACATCTTCTTTGGAAAGGGTTCGCCCTTCCATGACACCGCCACGCAGTTGCGTCTTTTTTGTCGCCTTTTGGAATTCCTTGTAGGCTTTGACGGCACCACCAACATCTTCCTTCACCATGAGGAAGGCAGATGTGTCTTTTAAAAGAGGCTGTATTGATTTCCAATTCTCATCCTCTTCTACGGCAATCCGCATGAGGGTGTTTTTGGTAATCTTACAAATGCCGCCTTTTTCACGCAGCCGACTACGTAAGTCGCTAATTTCAGCCACCGACAAACCCTTGTAATCAATTACAAAAGTTAGCTGGGTGTCTTGAAGCAAGCCTTGTATTTCAGCCACAATGGCTTTCTTGTTCTCGAGCGTTCTCCCCATTCTGTCTCACCTCCTTTTTGCCAGGGATATCAGTCAAGCTTGTTGCTGGGATTTTCGAGGTCTGTGAACTATCAGCCACCAAAAAGCCCCAGTCTTAGACCGGGGCTGAATGTCATCACAGATCTTGACAGCATTTGCTGTGCGCTCAAGTCTGCTTTGGCTAAGCCAACCTCGGTAGGATAATTAGGCTGTAATAATCAGCCCCTACGGTCTCCGGTTGAATATTCAGTTTCAAAACTAGAGTGTAGTGATTATCCTCTACGCGGGTTCGAAAACAGGACTGAACTAAGCTGCGTCGGCTAATTTCAAGTCTCTCAGGGCGCTGACATCAATCTCAATGGAAGGACCCATAGTCGAAGTCACGTTAATGGTTCTCCAGTAACGACCTTTAGCACCAGCGGGCTTATTACGGTCGATACAGTCTTGGAGTGCCTTTAAGTTCACAAGCAGATCCGCTGCTGTGAAATCGACCTTGCCAAACATAACATGGACGATGCCGGTTTTGTCAGCCCGGAATTCTAATTTTCCAGCTTTGAATTCTTCAATCGCTTTAGGTAATTCAAAGGTGACGGTCCCCCCTTTAGGGGAGGGCATCAGGCCCCGAGGACCCAAGAGACGTCCCAACTTGGCCACCTTGGGCATCATGTCAGGGGTCGCAATCAAGATCTCGAAATCCATCATCCCTTTCTGGATATCCTCGATCAGCTCTTCAGAACCAGCGATGTCAGCCCCAGCTTCAGTCGCTTCGTTGACTTTTTCACCCCGGGCAATGACCGCCACTCGAATGGTTTGTCCCGTTCCCTTGGGGAGCGATACCGTGGTCCGGAGTTGCTGATCGGTGTATTTAGGATCAATTCCTAAACGGATATGGGCCTCTGCTGATTCTGTAAATTTAGCGGTTGCGGTTTCCTTGAGGAGCTCAAGCGCTTCGAGGGGTTCGTATAGACGATCCTGAACCTTGGCTTGAGCTGCCTTTAGACGACGGGATATTTTTGCCATTTTTTCTCTTTGGGGTATTAGCGAAGCCAAGCCTCTCCCCCGTTGGGTGAACAATTAAAACGCAATCAATCGTTATTCAGCGACGGTAACGCCCATATTTTTGGCCGTCCCTTCGATGATTCGCATGGCGGCCTCAATGTCATTGGCGTTGAGGTCCGGCATCTTCGTTTCGGCGATCTCTTGGAGTTGAGCCCGAGTGATCGTTCCAACCTTAACGGTTTTGGGTTCGCCAGAGCCTTTTTCAATGCCGATCGCTTTTTTGATCAACACAGAAGCAGGGGGTGTCTTGAGGACAAACGTAAAGCTACGGTCTTCATAGACCGAAATCTCCACGGGTACAACCAGACCGGCCTTGTCGGCGGTCTTGGCGTTGTACTCCTTACAGAACGCCATGATGTTGACCCCGTGCTGACCCAAGGCGGGGCCAATGGGTGGGGCGGGGTTGGCTTTTCCTGCAGAAATCGCCAGTTTAATCAGTGCTACAACCTTCTTTGCCATCGATTAGTTCTCTTTCTGTACCTGATTGAATTCCAACTCTACGGGGGTTTCGCGTCCGAAAATCGATAAGAGCGCCTTGAGTTTACTGCGCTCTGGACTGACCTCGATAACTTCACCCTCGAAGTCTTTGAAGGGGCCAGAGAGGACAGTGATGCGATCGCCCGCCTCCATATCCACCTTGACCACGGGCTTCTGCTCCTGCGCCCGTTTAAAGATGCGTTCCACTTCAGTGCGGCTGAGGGGCATCGGCTTGACGTGGCCCCGACCCCGACCCGAGGCTCGGCGTTGTTCTGCCCCCACAAAGTTGATCACGTGGGGGGTATTTTTGATCACCTGCCAAGCGTCATCATCCATCATCATGCGGATCAAGACGTAGCCCGGAAATACCTTCTCGTCTACATTCTGGTGACTGCCATCCTTACGAATCCGCTTAACAGGAGTCTGGGGAATTTCAATTTGCAAAACCCGATCCGCCACGTCTAGCGTCTGCAAGCGCTGCTCTAGGCTAGCTTTCACCTTTTTCTCACAACCGGAAGCCACCTGAACCGCATACCAACGGGCCGATCCTTTAGATGGCAGCGACTCACTGGTGGCGGTACTAGCTGGGCTGGGATCCTCTGGGCTGAATTCGTCGTCTGTCATAGCCATTTAAAACACCTTCCCTGACACCCAGCCAAAGAGTTGATCAATAAAGTAAATGATCGTTGCTGAAAGGCTCACCATCAGGATCACCGCAGCAGATTCACTAATGAGCTGCTGGCGACTTGGCCAAACCACTTTGGACAACTCCTCCTGGGTCCCCTTGAGGAAACGAGCTGCATTGAAGCCACCACCATCGGTGTCATCGCTAGCTGACGCTGCTTTCTTGGTTTCTTTACTGGCTTCCTTTTTTACCACTGGTTCAGCCTTTTCATCACTTCAAATAGAGCAAACAATTGCTGTAATCCGATCAGTCAATAATCCCGGTCACAATAATATAGAGCCGCATCACTGCTTGAACGATTAAAACCGAATCAACCACCCTAAATAAACACTAGGGACGATAAAGTCCAAACTCAGCTCCCCACTAATGTTTCGAGGGTGACCAACTCAGTGCGCTCAAGACTTCCGATTCAGAGAGCTATGCACCCAGAAACTCGGCACAGCCTTAACCTCCGGTGGTTTCAGGGCACATATGCCCTGTATCTCAAGCCTGAAAAATCATCTAAGTTGATGAAAATCAGCCTCAATCTGAAACAATGCACGGTCTTACACCCTACCATGTGTTGTCGGAGTTATAAACCCACAAATCCCTAGAACAGGGGTGCCTTCCCAGGGGCACGCTCAACGATTGGGCTACCACTCCTCCTCTTGGGCCTGACGTTCAATCTGGTTGATCGCCAGTTTGGCCAGGGTGCGGATAACGCTCAAGTCATCGTTCAAGGCAGTTTTTAAGGGATCCATCGCTTGGGGATCACCCATTTTACCCAGGGAGTTGATGGCAGCCTTTCTCACATCTAGATCAGCATCTTGCATTGCCAAAATCAGATGGGGTAGCGATCTGGGATAGTTGACTTGCCCCAACGCCGCCGCTGCCTCGGTCCGAATCAAGGCATCTGGATCAGTTAGGGCAGAAACCAGCAGACCACATGACCGCTCATCTCCCTTTTCCTGAGCCACATGGCCTAGGGCGGCAATCACCGCACAGCGAACGTCTAAAGATGGAGAATTCAGGGCTTGGTACAGATGCTCTTCAGCCTCAGCGCCCATGAATGCTAAGGCCCAAGCAGCATGTCCCTTGATTTCTTGGGCATGGTCTGGGGAAGCCAATACAGCTAGCAGGGAGGGCGCGGCGGCGGCTCCGGTTCTGGCCAAGGCCCCGGCAGAGGAGCCCCTGACCACAGTGTCTACATCTCCGAGGAATGCCTCTAAAAGAGACGGCACGGCGGTGGGGTCGGCAATGAGCGTCAAGGTTTTGGCGGCAGCTCGCCGCACGACAACGTTGTCATGCCGTTGTAAAGCATCGACTAAAAAGGGCGTTGCAGGCTCACCAATATCGCCTAAGGCTTCTGCAAACTGTAACCGCACCAAGCCCCTCGGATCACCAAGCCCCTCAACGAGCTGCTGTAGCGTTTGGTGGTCCTCCACATTGAAGGTGCCAAAGGAGATCTGCTCACTGACTTTCTCAATGAGTGCATCGTTATACCCCTGCACAGCGACTAAAGGGTCATCTATTACAGGGGGTGTTGAGTCAGCCATTGGACCCATGGGTTACGTCCTCTTCCTATCCCAAAACAAAACTGATGTCAGTATTTATGCTTTTGCCGTCAGCGTTGCGAGCTGTTGTCGAAGCTCCTCAAGCATGGCATCAATCTTAGTTAAGGTCGGCTCTAGATTGGTCTGCACCTGAGTCTTAACAACCTTGGCTTTTTTGGCTGTAGACAAGGTTTCCCGAACCAAGCGATCGCGATAGTCTTGCAACTCGGCGATCGCCGAAGTCAACTCCTCAAGGTTGACTTGTTCAATGGAGTTAGATTCGGTTAATTCAGTCATAGGTTATCTCACGCTTAAAGCCAACGAAATCAAGATAATAAAGCAATTAGACAGGGCGTTCAGGTCGGAATTGATCTCCAATCCAGCTCAATTCTGACCTGGGGCGTTTCCTTTCACAAGGTCCCGATAATAGATGGGATCTCCCTCCTCAAAGACAGTCCTTTCTCTGAGTTTACGGCTGTAAAGTCTACTTAAGATTTGCTCCCAGTCCGTTGACGAAAGAGAAGAATGCTCCGTCTTTGATGAATCGACCAAACTAGGCGCATGCTCCTGAAGATGCTGCTGCGCCTTCCAGATTCGTGCCCGAACCGCTGGGCTCTCTTCCTGATTGGCTATCAGGGCAAATTGCGCTTGGATTTGAGATTGCCTTGGGTTATGGCCCGACTGTGATGCGGTTGCCAAAGACTCTAAACCCACAACGCCGGCATAGCGCACGACCCACTCTTCATCCTGTTGAGCCACAAATAATAGGGCATCCAATGCTTCAGTCTGGGCAATGTCTAAAAATTGCGGGGGAAATTGGTGCCACTGCATGTTGCCCAACCCCCTAGCAGCTGCCCGACGCACACTCATAGAGATATCAGCAGTGGCGGCCCCTAACAAAGTGAGTAACCCCCTCGGGTCACCAATAGTCGCCAAAGCTCGAATGGCCCAAGCACGGGCGGTGTAGTTATTGCGGTCAAGCTGCTCTAGCAGTGCGGGGACCGTTGGTTCCCCTAATTGGACTAGGCCATCTACCGCAGCGACCGCTGCACCAGGATTGTTGTAACTCAGCGCTTCAATCAAATTAGGCGCGGACTCAATCAGGCAAGCATCGGCCAAATTCTGCACTGCATCCGAAAGGGACGTCGCAGAATCTGCCTTTTCGATTGCATCCAGCAATTTTGAGAGCGCGTGAGACATAGCGGTATTACCCAGGCTTTTGAACTAAATAAAAGAACTTATCCACAGTGAAATGAAACGACCGTAAATATTCTCCCTTGCTTCGTTGTATCACTTCATAAATCAGCCCTTATGACACAAAAAAATTAACAACTTCCATTCGCCTCACCCATGGGCGACGAGCCCTGTCTGGCCCATCAGGGTGTGTACGGTTACTACAGTAAATTGTCCATCAGGGTCATCACCCGCTGAGCCCCATCGGACAAGTTGGGGGCGGTGGTCTGGGTGAGTTCTTTTTCCAATAACCCTTTCAGCGCAATGATTTTTAGGCTGTTTTCGGCTAGCGTTTCAGAAATAGCCTCAGCCGCCGACAAATACCCAATTGCGCCCAAGTCTGCCAAGACCGCCCGCCGCAGCTGTAAGTCCTCGTTAGAGAGGGCTTCGATCAACAGATCACCATATTTTCGAGCCTTTTCAGGTTCTGGGGTGAGTTGATATAGGGCTCGGGCGGTAGCGTAACGAATGCGAGGCACCCCATGGTCTAAAAAAGGGGCGATGTCTGTAACCGCATCAATGGCCCCTAAGGTACCTAAGGCTTCGATAATGGCATCGAAAGGTTGAATGAGTTGAGGCGGTTCTGGTGCGGGCAGCGTTCCGGTCGTTTGCCCTCGGAGTAACCGCAGCAGGTCAGGAATAGCGGACGGGTTGCCAAGCTGTTCTAAGGCTTGGGCCGCAGCCTCTCGCACGTAAAAATCTGTGCAGTGCAAAGCTTGAATTAGGTGGGGAACGGCTTCCTGCTGCTCTAATTTTCCTAAGGCCCTGGCGGCATTGCGACGCAGCGGATACCCCCCGGCTTCGGTACGATCGTCGTCGTCTGACAAGGCTGTAATCAGCACCTGAATGGCCGCCTCAGTTTTGACCCGAAAACGTCCCAACCACCAAGCGGCATAGACGCGCAGACCCAGATCTTTACCCTGGAGGTTGGCGATCGCGGTCTCAATCGTTAACTGGCCATCGTTATGAATCTCAATTAGGTCATCCATAGCGCAAACCTCCAATCACTGTCCAAATCGTCATGCCAGCATGGGTAATGGGCAGGAACTTTTCCGCCATAGCTGGATACTGGGGACAAAACAAGTCCCTGAGGGACAAACAACGCCTAACCTCGGTCAGTTGCTGCATACCCCTCAGGGACCAATGTTGCTTAATCAATCACGAAAACAGAGACCTAAGACTAGCTCAGGGCGTTGATCGCGTAGTCAAGGTAAGAATTGGCTTCAACAGCAGGATCGCCAGACAAGCCGTGGTTGCTCTTGATGTACTTGAGCGCTTCAATGTACCAGCTGGGGGACAACTCAAAGGTAGAGTTGATTTCAGCGATACCCGCAATCAGGTAGTCATCCATGGGGCCAGTACCGCCCACGGTTAGGCAGTAGGTGACCATCCGTAGGTAGTAACCGATGTCGCGAACGCACTTGTCCTTACCGGTTTGGGTAGCGGCATAGTTAGGTCCAGACATTTGAGTGGTGTAAGGGAATTTGCTATACACCGCTTGGGCTGCACCGGAGGTCAGGGTAGAAGCCTTTTCGGATAGCGCCTTAGCTGCTGACAAGCTGGCACTGGCTTGACGAAAGCGACCGAACGCAGACTGAATTTCAGTAGACGAAAGGAAGCGGCCTTGAGAATCAGCTGCAGCTACAGCTTCGGTCAAAGGGGTTTTCATGGGTCAAAATCTCCAAATACGAGGTTTTTCACACGGTGTTAGCGTTCTGCTAACAATTCCGGCGTTATTTACTAAGGTTGCAGGGGCTACGCAACAGCTGCAACGGCAGTGTCGAAGTAGGAGCCAACCTCAGCCATCAAGCTGGAGCAATCACCTGAGGTGATGCCGGCAGAATCATTGGCGATCGCGAGGGCAGCAGCCTTCATTTTCTCGACGCCAACAGCGACGGAAGTACCAGGGGTGCCGAGGGCAGCGTAGGTTTCACGCAAACCATTCAGACAACGATCATTGAGGACGCTGGCATCACCGGCAAAGATGGAGTAGGTGACGTAGCGCAAGATGATTTCCATGTCACGCAGGCAAGCGGCCATACGACGACTGGTATAGGCATTACCGCCGGGAGCAATCAACTGGGGCTGCTCTGCAAATAGCTCACGGGCAGCACTGGCAACGATAGCAGAGGCACTACCCGTAATCCGGTTGACTGTATCCATGCGCTTGTTGCCATCAGCAACCATTGCACTTAGCGCATCGATCTGGTCTGCGGTTAGGTATGCACCGCGTGCATCGGCCTGGGAGACCACTTTCGCAAAAGCGTCAAACATTAACTCAATCTCCTTAGAGTTTGTCGAAGGTTTTTAAGG
>CAYGVA010000104.1:0-14013 GCA_964353225.1 uncultured Leptolyngbya sp. | reverse complement strand
GGGTATTTGAGTTCGACAAATTTGCGGCGGGCACCGAGGCGATCGCCCACACCCTGGCCGAGCAAACCGGTAAGGGCTGCACCACCATCATCGGCGGTGGTGACTCCGTGGCAGCAGTAGAGAAAGTCGGTGTGGCGGATAAGATGAGCCACATTTCCACTGGCGGCGGCGCTAGCCTGGAACTCCTGGAAGGCAAGACACTCCCAGGGATTGCAGCCCTAGATGATGCTTAATTAAGCCGCTAGCCGTGCCGTTGCACGGCTAGTCCACGAGTCAAAACAGCGGCGGATCCTATTGGGGTAGATCCGCCGCTGTTTTTTTATACTGCCCATTCCAAAGTGCTTGCTGGAATTGGTGTTTAGCAGTACAAATATACCAGCTCTTAATCTGGCAGCATTGCATTAATGTCGTCTACAAACTGCTGATGATCGACCACTGGCTTAGATATGTAGCCATCGGCTCCACTCTGCTGGAGGAAATTTTCGCGATCGCCCTGCATGGCATGGGCGGTCACCAAGATAATGGGCAGATTAGCCGTAGCTGGGTCTGACTTCAGCATCTGGGTGATTTTGATGCCATCAACGGGTTTACCGTCATAAACACTATGGGCCAGGGATACATCCATCAGAATGATATCTGCCTCCCGGTTTTGGGCAATGCGCATAACCTCATCGACATTCTCAGTATGCTTAACGGCTAAACCTCCCCGCTTAGTCAAGATCTTAGAGAACACGCGGGCATTGATCATGTCATCTTCAACGATGAGGACGGTCTTCATGATGATTCCTTTTCACCTAGGGCTTAGCCTAACAAAACTCCGCGATTTTACTTTCAACCCCACCCTCTACGCGCCAAATACCCTGATATTTGTAGGACAGCCATTGCGGAATTGGGGCGTTTGCATATACCTTACAGCATTGTTATTACTCCCTTTGTCAGGATAATAACCCTGGTAATTGACTCAGTTTTTCCCTCCCGAGGACAGTAGCCCATGGCCGACCCGCTCAATATTCCAACCGCAGGACAGGTGGTGGTCACTGCCCTACATACAGAGGTGCAGCGGTCCTATCTGGAATACGCCATGAGCGTCATTGTCGGGCGGGCCTTGCCGGATGTCCGCGATGGCCTAAAGCCCGTCCATCGTCGTATTCTCTATGCCATGCATGAGCTGGGCCTGACCCCTGATCGCCCCTTTCGCAAATGCGCCAGGGTGGTGGGGGACGTGCTGGGTAAATACCACCCCCATGGGGACCAGTCGGTTTACGACGCCCTGGTGCGCATGGTCCAAGACTTTGCCAGTCGCTATCCGCTGCTAGATGGCCACGGTAACTTTGGCTCCGTGGATAATGATCCCCCGGCGGCCATGCGCTATACCGAAACCCGGCTGGCTTCAGTGGGCCACACGGCATTGTTAGGGGAAATTGGCGAAGCCACCGTTGACTTTACCGATAACTTTGATAACTCCCAGCAAGAGCCAGTGGTGCTTCCGGCCCAACTCCCCAATTTGCTGCTGAATGGCTCCTCAGGGATTGCGGTGGGCATGGCCACCAATATCCCCCCCCACAATCTCGGGGAGGTGGTGGATGGCCTGATCGCCCTGATTGACCGCCCTACTCTGGATGACGACGCCCTATTTAAGCTAATCCCTGGCCCCGACTTCCCCACTGGGGGGGAAATCATTAGCCGAGATGGCATTCGGGATGCCTATCGGATGGGGCGGGGCAGCATTCCGGTGCGAGGGATTGCCGAGTTTGAAGAGATTCCCACCGGGCGAGGCCGCCAGCGCCGCACCGCCATTGTGGTGACGGAGCTGCCCTACCAGGTCAACAAAGCTGCTTGGATTGAAAAAATCGCCGATCTGGTGAACAACGGTCGCATCGAAGGGATTTCTGACCTGCGGGATGAGAGCGATCGCGACGGTATGCGGGTGGTGATTGAATTGAAACGGGAGGCCCAACCCGCCGTGGTGTTGGCGACCCTCTACCGGATGACCCCCCTCCAAAGCAACTTTGGGGCGATTATGCTCGCCCTCGATCAGGGGCAACCCCGGCAATTTCCCCTACGGGAGATGCTGCAAGCCTTCCTGAACTTCCGGGAAACCACCTTGGTGCGCCAGTATCGCCACGAGCTAGATCGCACGGAAGAACGGATTCATCTAGTGGAAGGCTTGCTACAAGCCCTGGATAACCTAGACCCGTTGATTGATATCCTGCGTCAGGCCCCCGATGGCACCACGGCCAAGGCGGAGATGCAGGTGGCCTTTGATTTGAGCGATCGCCAAGCCGATGCGATTTTGGGCATGCCCCTACGGCGGCTCACCGGCCTAGAACGGCAGAAGCTGCGGGATGAATACGACGAACTAGCGACCCAACAGGCCACCCTACAGCGGTTACTTTCCGATCGCAAAGCGCTGCTCAAGGCCCTGAAAAAAGAGCTGCGATCGCTCAAGAAAACCTTTGGGGATGCCCGGCGTACCCGCATTCAATCTGAGGCCGAGCGGGCCGAAGAGACCCAGCAGTTGGCCGAAATCATTGCGGAGCACGAGGAAGAGGAAACCATCCTCGAATTCACCCAAAAGGGCTATGTGCGCCGCTCCTCCCCCCGCACTTACCATCGGCGTCAGACCCGACAAGAGCCAGAAGTCACCCCAGACTTCCAGGCTTGCGAAGACGTGACCCTGCAAGTGGCCACTGCAACCACCGCTCAAGAATTACTCACCCTGACCCGCGAGGGCAAAGCCTTTACCGTCGCGGTCGGGGACATTCCCACTAGTCAGCGGCAATCCAAAGGGGTACCCCTAGTGAGCCTATTGCCCAACTCAGTCCCCACTGAACCTGGCATGATCGTCGATCAACGGGTGCTAGGAGCCGAAACCCAGACCCACGACTTGATTATGCTGACCCGCCAAGGCCGGATTAAACGGCTGCCGCTGGCGGATTTTACCCACCTGACGGGGCGGGGCCTCACAACCCTCAAACTCAAGGGCGAGGATGAAGTGGCCTATGTCACCCTGGCGCAAGCGCAAGAACAACTGGTGATCGCAACCTCCGGGGGGCGACTCCTACGATTTATGATTAACGACGATAATCTTTCCCAGATGGGGCGGGCGGCCCAAGGCCCCCAGGCCGTACGGTTACGCAAACAGGAATGTATCGTGGGCTGCGTGCGCGTACAGGATGAGGCTGACTGTGTCTTGCTGGTATCGGCAGCGGGCTTTACCCAACGGTTGCCGGTCAAGGCGTTGCCCCTAGCAATGCGCGGCGGCCTGGGAACGCAGGCTTTTTTGTTCAAACAAAAGCGAGACCTGTTGGTGGCCCTAACCGCTGCCCCGAATGGCGGAGATATCACCGTCATCACCACCGCCCATCGCATCGCCCAGGTCCCCGTGGGCAGCATTCCCCGCCAGGGTCGAGAACGGCCTGCCACCTATCGTTTTGGCCCCCTGGAAAAAGGGGAGAAAATTGACACCGTGACCCTGACCACGGTGGTTGATAATGGGGCAGCAGCCGACTGAGGCGAAATTCCCCTTAATTAGGCATCAATGCAATGTCCGTTCTCAGTGTTGTTTGTCAAGCGTCTCCGCAGGAGAAATTCTGAGCTGGCCGCTTAATTCAAACCTCGAAATTCAGAACGGATTTAAACCTCGTCTAACTTGAAACCTGGAGTTCCCCTCACCCTAAATCCCTCTCCCCAGGGGAGAGGGACTTTGAATGGTTCTCCGGCTCCCCTCGCCCGCTGGGAGAGGGGCTGGGGGTGAGGGGCAGAACTACGGTTCTCAACATGGACTTGGTTTAATTCTGGTTCCTGAGGCATGCTACTGTTGCCCCCAAAAAGTTTGCGTAACCTTAAACCCTAGTTGCCGTGGCCCGAGTTGTTGTCGAAAACCTCTACAAAACCTTTTCCCAGGGGGGGCAGACTCGTCCGCATGCAACCTCCCCAGAGGGGGCTGATGCCGAGACGTCAGGGGTGACGGTACTGCGGCGCATTAATCTAGCGATTCAAGATGGTGAGTTCATGGTCTTGGTGGGGCCTTCCGGCTGTGGCAAAAGTACCCTGCTGCGACTTTTGTCTGGGTTAGAGGTGGCCACCGCTGGCAACATCACGATTGGGGAGAAACGGGTAAACGAGCTTCCCCCCAAGCAACGGGACACCGCCATGGTGTTTCAGAGTTATGCCTTATATCCCCATCTAACGGTGTATGACAATTTGGCCTTTGGCCTGCGTCGCATGCCGATCAAGTCTACTAATGCCACGTCACCCCCTCCCGAGATGACGGTGGAGACAGCCACCATGGATGCCAATCAAGAGCTACAGGTAGCCCTAGAAGCCCAAACCTGGTGGCAGCCCCTGGTGGCCACTGCCACCCGTCCCCTACCGTTCGGACTACGTTACCGATCCCCAGCTGATCGCTTGATTCATCACCGGGTGCGGGCCGTGGCCCAGATGCTGCAAATTGATCCCCTCCTAGACCGCTACCCTCGGCAACTATCGGGGGGACAAAAGCAGCGGGTGGCCCTGGGACGGGCGATCGCCCGCAATCCCCAGGTGTTTTTGATGGATGAGCCCCTCTCCAACCTGGATGCCAAGTTGCGCAACGAAACCCGCGCCCAAATCGTGAACCTGCAAAAGCAATTGGGCATCACCACCATTTATGTCACCCATGACCAAGTGGAAGCCATGACCATGGGCGATCGCATTGCCGTCATGAACCAAGGCCAAATTCAGCAGGTGGCTCCGCCCCTAACCTTGTACCAAGCCCCAGCCAACCGATTTGTGGCAGAGTTTATCGGCTCTCCAACGATGAACTTTTTGCCCGTCCAGATCAAAGCCCCCTTAGTCGTCACCCACGAGGCTTTTCGCTTGACCTTGCCGGGGGGATGGGAAGCCTTACTACAGCCCTACGATGGTCAACGGGTCACCTTGGGCATTCGGCCTGAACACCTCAGCCTGAGTTTGCCCGCCCCCAAAAATCTGCCGGTGACCGTGGCTCGGGTCGAGGCCCTAGGCAGTGAGACCTACCTAACTGTCATGCTCAAAGATATTTCCCTGCAGGTGCGAATCAGCCCCGATCGCCCCGTTTATCTGGGGGAAGAACTCTGGCTGGCTATTGCCCCGGAGCACATCCATCTTTTTGATGGGGAAACGGGCAATAGCCTCGGACGACCAGAAGTGAGCTAAGGGGAGATGGGTAGGGTTGATTCTTTAAAGGAATAAAAATAGGCTTTGTTCAAATCGGTTAGCTAAGACGAAGATTTTGGTGAACCATAGGACGCTGCGACCGGGGGCTTTTGGATTGCCCCCAGACCCCCTCCACCAGGACGAAGCGCCGTCCTGGACCTCGCGCACAGTGTTACTAGCTGGGCCTTTGCAAGGATCGGTTCGTAGAGATTTCGTTATGCACCGCTCAACATCACCGCGATGCTTGGCATGGCCCATGGGATATATCAGCTTTTTTCTCTGTCAAATGAATCATCCCTAGGGGAGATGGGTCGGGTGCCCCTGGAACATGGGCGGATCAAGTTTCACCCTGTGCGGAGAAACCCTGTGAGGAGATGAACGATCGACCCGCCATATCGGCAATCATCCTTATCCCCTTTAGCGGCACAATGGAAACAAGGTGTTAGGAGTATGGTTGCCATGGCTGCCCAATTTGAGCGCTATTCCAATCAAGTTCTAGAGCTGATTGACCGCTACCGCGATCGCGTCGATTATCTGGTAGTGCGCCTAGAAGAATCAGAAGGCACCGACATTTTGCTCCGGGGCGGTAAAGTCGAAACCTTGAGCGAAGGTCTCTCCTTAGGCGGGCAAGTGCGGGCCTGCCATCGCGGCGGCTGGGGATTTGCCAGCTTTAACCAACTCCATAACATTGCCGATCAAATCGAAGCCGCGATCGCAGCGGCTCACCTGGTGGGCGATGACGAAACTTGCCTGGCCGCCATTGATCCGGTCCAAACCACCTATCATTTTCCCCTCACCGGCAGCGACCCCCGGCAGATCTCCCTCCCTCGCAAAAAAGCGCTCTGCAGCCACTACGCCGATATCTTGCAGGGGAACGATCCGCGCATTACCACCACCTCCGTCCGCTACAACGACGTCACCCAACATATCCTGCTAGCCACCTCCGAAGGCGTCCGTATTGACCAGCGTTGGTCCGATATGGAAATGCGTTTAGCGGCCACCGCCCGAAATAGCCAAACCGTGCAAACCGGACGGGAAACCACCGGCTCCCGCCGTGCCTTTGAAGATTTAGAAAACCTGGACTCACAGGTGTTAGGCGCAGCCCAACGGGCTGTGGACGCCCTTGATTTGCCCCCCGTTAAGGGCAACACCTACGATGTCGTCATCGATCCCGTCTTGACGGGGCTTTTTGTCCACGAAGCCTTTGGCCATCTCTCCGAAGCCGACATGGCCTACGAAAACCCGGATATTCTAGAAGTGATGACCCTAGGGCGACGATTCGGCCCCAAGGGCTTAAATATCTTTGATGGGGCGGCCCCCGAAGGCCACCGAGGCAGCTATCAATACGATGATGAAGGCACCCCGGCAACCACCACCCAGCTCATTGAAGATGGCGTTTTGGTCGGTCGGCTCCATTCGCGAGAAACTGCGGGCAAACTTGGCGAACCCCCCACGGGCAATGCCCGTTGCCTCAACTACCATTACCCGCCCCTGGTGCGGATGACGAACACCTGGATTGAGCGGGGCACAACCCCCACCGCCGATCTCTTTACTGATATCCAAACCGGCGTCTATGCCCGTAACTGGTTAGGGGGCATGACCAACGGCGAGATGTTTACCTTTACCGCCGGAGAAGCTTGGATGATTCGTCAGGGTAAATTGGCCGAACCCGTGCGGGATGTCACCCTCTCGGGGAATGTGTTTCGTACGTTGGCCGACATCGAAGCGATCGGCGATGACTTCCACTGGGATGAATCGGGGGGCTGCGGCAAGGGGGGCCAGAGTGGTCTCCCCGTCGGCTGCGGCGGACCGAGCCTACGGATTCGTAATGTGGTGGTGGGCGGCGATGCCAGTAGCTAGGCATCTATAGCTGAGGTCAGACAGCCTTCGGCAGGCTTTAAAGCAAAAAGTCCTTACCGATAGGCTTTCTGACGCTGCCAATGCCGCAAAGCTGGCGGCATTGGGTATACACCGATAAAAAATCGACTGACGAATTATTCAGCACGCTCCCCATCATTCGCACCTGCAGGGGCTAGCAAATCCGCCCCTTCTAAATCATCTGAACCATTAGAAGGCGCGCCCTCAGGGGTAGGACTGGTCTCAACATCACTCACCGTAGCCCCTGAGGAAGCCATTTGACGGATTTGGTCTTTGTACTGGGTGGGGGCCAACGCCTCCGCTTGGGCAAAGAGAGAGCCGGCTTCATCCGTACGTTCTAAATCACGTAATACCAGTGCTTTAGCCAATAGCGGTCGGAAATCTTCTGCCGCTTGAGAAATGGCCTCGTCATAGATATCGACGGCATCTTCAAACCGCTCTTGCTGCACATAAACCTCCCCCAATAGCAAACGGACTGAGACGACATCAATCGTCCCAGCTTGCAGACCATTGGCCTGCACCGCCGTCTGGAGGGTGTCTTGTAGTAATCCGATCGCCGCCTGGGGGCGCTCTTGGGCTAAAAGCAACTGCACCAATCCCTGCAGGGCAGTCATTTCACCGGGCCGATTGGTGAGAACATCACGATAGGCTTCAGCCGCCCCATCAGAATCCCCTAGGGCTTGCTTGGTTTGCCCCAATAGGACTCGATATTCTGGCACCTCTGGATTTAATGCCGATAGCTTTTCTAAGGGGGCAACCACCCCTTCTAAGTCCCCAAGCTGAATGAGGGTTTCCACTAGGCCAAGGATGGCAGTCTGGTTGTCGGGCTCCCGTTCCAAGACCAACTCATATCCCCGAGCCCGATCTTCTAGCTCAGTCAATGCCCCATTGGTTTGGGTCGTACTGCTGGTACTGGCAACCCCAGGGCGGGGCGATCGCCCGCTAAATAAAGGCAGCAGCGACAGCGCTAAAAACGCCCCGATGGCAACGACCAAAACACTGACCACTAACCAACGATTGCGCTTTCCGGCCATAGCCCCTTTCTCCTTATCATCGTGCTCATCTTAACGCTTTAGTGAGAGCCAACTATGGGCAGACTAAGCCAGCGAGTACTTACCCTAGGGCCGCATCCACCGTAGCCCGACCGAGGAAACCCAATCACCCAAAACCATGCGGATGAATCTGGGTAACCTATGAAGTAACTTAAGTGCTCAACTGGCGACCCAAGACAAACCCTACCCTAGAGGGGGTTATGACCGAGTAGGGAACCCTGCCCAGAAAGGCTAACAGCCTTGGATCCTGGTGCTACCCTTAGGACATAACCTCAGACTCGATCATCGGTGAGTATACCCATTGTTTTTGCTTAGGAGGGGCGAGGACTTATGAATTCTGGGGAGCAGCGTCTGCCGGAGTCGTCTCCATCATCGGCTCAGTCTCAATCACCTAAACGTCAGTCCATGGAATTGAACGTCCCTCAACCGATTTCGCCCCCCAGCGAACCCCGCCAATATCGGGCCATTGGCCTAGTGCGAGGTATCTATAAACCCCAGGAAGACCAATTCAACCGGGGTGATGTAATTACCGATGAAGGGGCTGCCATTGATTCAGTTTTGTTGGGACGGGTCACCAGCCTGATCAAAAACTACATCAACCTGGAAACGCCCCACCTCTGGGTTGTCTATCCCCGTACCCGTCAGGATGACGATACTAGGGAGCTAGACTTACACCTACAAATCGTTGGGGTCTGGGAGCCGGAAACCCTAGGTTTGCCCGGTGAAGATCCCCAAGCCAAAACAGAGCTAGCAGAGGGCGATCGCCCCACAGAAACGACGACAGAAGAGACGGTTCCCGCAACAGTTGCTTCAGGGGAATCTCGCCCCGCCACCGTCAACGAGAACTACTTTTCGATTCGAGGAGAAATTCTCAGTTATGACGACGAAAGTCAGATGATGGTCGTTAAGATTCTGCAGACCAATAAGCAGGATACCAAAGGCATCAAAGCGTTTCGACTAACGGTGGTCGGTGAATTAACGGGTAAGACCGTTGGCTATTTTTGGGAACTCGATGTCGAGCGCCGGGATAAGCAACTGGTGATGTTGAACGGTCACGCCATTGGGATTGTGCCGCCCAAGAAGAAAAAGAAGCGGACCCCCCAAGGTCGTCGAGGGACGCCTGGTCCCCATCGCAGTCCAGGGGCACCCAAAATCAATAAGAGTAAACCCCGCATCCGTCCCACCGCACCGGTCAAGTCTAACCCCCTATAGACAGGTCATTTTGAGGGGTAACCCTGGCTTTGCAAACCGTTCAGTCTTGACCCATTAAGAAGCCCCTGAATCCTTAAGGATTCAGGGGCTTCTTAGGAGATTGCCGAAACCTACAATACCGCCTGTCAGTCTAATGGACTGACAAAATAACCTGCCATTCTAATTTCGCATGGATGCAGGTCTCCTGATCCCTACCCTTGACGAAACCCTCGTAGGGGCGCGGAAACCGCGCCCAACCCCGGTATGCTCATTGTTGTTTAGCTGCCGTTAGGCTCCCACTAAGGCAGGCTGACGCTCTGGTTGGGCGGTCACTTCACCGGAGGCATCAACATCTAGGGATATGACATCCCCAGGCTGAATGGTTTGGGATAGAATCGCCTCCGCTAGGGCGTCCTCCACTAAGCGAGAAATCGCTCGACGCATGGGTCGGGCACCGTAACGCTGATCGTAACCCTCCTCAATGAGGCGGTTTTTAAAGGCTTCCGTGGTGGTGACTGTCATCTGACGGGATGCTAAGCGCTGATTGACTTGTTTCATCATGATGTCGGCGACTTCCATCACCTCATCGCGCGTTAATTGCCGGAAAACAATAATCTCGTCGAGGCGGTTGAGCAATTCTGGTCGGAAGTATTGCTTCATCTCCTCTTGGACCAAGCTACGGATGTTGTTGTATTGGGTGGTAGCGGCATCAACGGTGGCCATGTCAAATCCTAGACCGCCGCCCCCCTTCTCAATAACCCGAGAGCCGATGTTAGAGGTCATGACAATCAAGGTGTTTTTGAAGCTGACGGTGCGACCTTTGGCATCGGTGAGACGCCCGTCTTCCAAAAGTTGCAGCAACATGTTGAAAATGTCCGGGTGGGCCTTCTCAATTTCATCCATGAGCACAACCGTGTAGGGCTGACGCCGCACTGCTTCGGTCAGTTGTCCCCCTTCGTCGTATCCGACAAAACCAGGGGGGGAGCCAATTAGTTTTGAAACGGTTTGAGCCTCCATAAATTCCGACATGTCGAGGCGAATCATCGCCTCCTCGCTGCCGAACAAGGTCATGGCTAGGGCCTTGGTTAGCTCGGTTTTCCCCACCCCGGTCGGTCCAGAAAAGATCAAGCTAGCAATGGGGCGATCTGGACTAGATAGATTGACCCGTGAGCGACGAATCGCTCGCGCCACTGCAACCACGGCTTCATGCTGGCCAATGACCCGTTCATGGAGGGTTTCTTCTAGGTTGAGTAATTGAGCGGCCTCTGATTCGGTCATTTGCATCACGGGGATACCCGTCCAAGATGCAACGATTTCAGCGATTTCGGCTTCACCCACAACGGGGCGAGTACCGGGAACCCAAGGGTCGGTTTCAGAGGAATTAACTTCGGTTTGGGCCAGTAGTTGCTGCTGACGATCGCGCAGTTCCTGAGCTTCGTCAAAGGATTGCTGCTGTACCGCAGCGTCTAGATCTAGATTGACTTGTCTCAGTTCTTGCTTGACCTCTTTAGAGGGGTATTTAACTCGATAGCGCAACTTCACCCGCGAGCCTGCTTCATCAATGAGATCAATGGCCTTATCAGGAAGGTTGCGATCGCTGATATAGCGGTCTGAGAGATGAACTGCGGCCTCAAGGGCGGCATCATCAAAAGCAATCTGGTGGAATTGCTCGTACCGACTCCGCACCCCTTGCAGGATTTCGATCGTGTCCTCTACCGAGGGCGGCTCCACCATGATCGGCTGGAATCGCCGCTCTAGGGCGGCGTCTCGCTCAATGTGCTTACGATATTCATCGAGGGTGGTGGCTCCAATGCATTGCATTTCACCCCTGGCCAAGGCGGGCTTCAGCATGTTGGCCGCATCCATGCCCCCTTCGAGGGAGCCTGCCCCCACTAGGGTATGGATCTCGTCAATGACCAGAACAATATTTTGATCAGCCCGGACCTCAGCCACAATTTGAGTTAGCCGCTCCTCAAAGTCGCCTCGAAACCGAGTGCCGGCCAGCAGTAGGCCCATGTCTAAACTTAAGACCCGCTTTTCCAACAGGGTCTCGGGAACATCCTGGTTGATGATGCGCTGGGCTAAGCCTTCGGCGATCGCCGTTTTACCGACACCGGGCTCCCCCACCAGAACAGGATTATTTTTGGTGCGGCGTCCTAGAATTTGCACCACCCGCTCAATCTCATTGGCCCGTCCGACCACCGGATCTAGGCCCCCTTCAGCGGCCATCGCCGTCCAATCCGTACTAAATTCAGCAAGGACGCTCTTCTTCGATTTCTCATCCCGCTGTCCGCGACGGGAGCCTCGCTCTTTGCTGGAGCCCACCGAAGCAACCTCTCCCAACTCTTGGATGATACGCGTTCGTAACTGGGAGGGGGACACCCCCAGATTTTCTAAGACGCGGTAGGCCACACTTTCATTGCTCTGGGTCAAGCTCAGCAGCAGATGCTCAGGCTCAATATAAGCAGAGTCAAGCTTGCGGGCTTCTTGAAAGGCATTTTCAAAAATCTGTTTTACTTTTGGCGTGAAAGGGACCTCCGCTGGTGGGTTGCCACTACCGCGTCCGATAATTGCCTCCACCTCTTCGCGGGTGCTATCTAGCTCTACCCCAAATCCTTGTAAAATACTGGCGGCTTTGCTGCGCCCCTGTTTCAAAATACCCAGCAGTAATTGCTCCGTGCCCACAAAATTGTGTTGCATCTGGCGAGCCTCTTCTTGGGCCTTCATGATGACGGCGATCGCAGTGTTGGTGAAGTGCTCAAACATGGGACCCCCAGTGGTTTAAGTGTGCAAGGAGAAGAGCGTAGCAATGGGTAACAACCAATCTCAAATCCATGCGCCGCAAGATCGAGATTAAATAGCTACTCATTGGGCTCTGTAAAGAAACTGTACAAAGAACAGCGACGGATTGTCAGTGCGGAGACCCGAATACCGCCGGGGCAGCAAAAAGACTTTATATCTTGCCCGCCTGAGAGGCTGTTTACATAATTTAACTCTATTTGTTACAGTGCACCCACTTTTGGCGAAAAACTCAACAAACCGCCACGGTATCTTTACCGGAGCTTCATCCACGGCCCAATCCTTTTGCTGTGACGTTATGGGTGCCTAGGGTCATTTAAGACGGTCATCTAGCTCCTAGCTCAGACCATCGACACAGCCTCAGGCGGCCCTTGCCTAGATCGAACTGAGGGGTAAAGTCTGGCTGGGAGCAGTCAGATACAAGATGGCAGTGATAGAATCGCTGACAATCTCGGACTATGGTTATTTTGAGATGACTGGGAACTCATCTATGGGCAAATTGTTCTTTGACCGTAGGTGGACGCAACCTAGCAATCTCTGTGAGTGTGTTGGATAATGCCCACGTGGTGATTGAGGAGCAAGCAAAGACCATGACATCTATTAGTCGTATTTCTCTAATTGCAGGAACTGCCGCGATCGCAGCAGCCCTTACTGGGGTGGCCCCAGCGCAAGCTGAAGACACCGCAACCATGCTGAGCGTCGCTGAACCAGTTGAGTTGGATGCCCTGGCTGAGGTTCAAAGCATCGACGTCGCCAACCTAGATGTAAATGCAGTAGAGGAGAGCGAGATTGCCTCCACTTCTGAAGAAGCAGTCGTCGTGCCCGAAGTTGCGGCTGAGACCGCTGAGACCGCTGAGACCATTGCAACCACCAGCGAATCCCTCGTGATTGACGAGACCGTTGCAACGGATGCAGCGACGCTGCTAGCGGTGGATGCCACCGACGAAACCCTCGTCACCCAAGCTCAAGAGGTAGCTCAGGTGACTCGCCCCTTATATCGGGGTGCATCTCCGTTTTATCTCGGCGTCGGCGGCAATGTTGGCATCATCGATTCTAACGAAAGTGCAACTGGGGACTTCGGCCTTGCTCTCATTAGCAAAATCTCCCTCGGCCCCCGCTTTTCTCTCCGGCCCTCCTTGGTCATTAGCGAAGATAAAGTTTCCCTCCCGGTGCCCCTGACCTACAATTTTGACCCCATTTCAGCGGGCGAGAACATCGCCGTTTATCCTTTTGCTGGGGTTGGCGCAGACATCTCCTTTGATGGTGAAACTGGCCTTCTACTCAATGGTGGGGTTGATATTCCCATTTCTCGGGCCTTCACCCTCAATGCCCAGACCAACTGGCGCGTGACCGGCGACTTTGGCCTCGGCTTGATTCTCGGCGTGGGCTACAACTTCCCCTTCTTCTTTGAGTAAGGCAGGGTACAACCCTACTTTGACTGACCAATCAGCAGTTTCTGAGTAGTCAGTCAAAGTAACCATAAATCAAGCAAACAAGGGGCTGATATCAGCCCCTTGTTTTGTTTTGACCCTGCTTTATACTTACCTGCCATATCCGTTGGTGAGCGCTGCTATTGAGCGGCGACCCCAGCCTATTGAGATCTGTAAGACCCAAAGTTCAGCGATCGCTCAAATCAACCCTTTTGGGATCCAAGCCATCCCAGGTGCGATGCCCCTTTAGAACCTTAAATTCCTAATTTTGAACTTTAGGAATGATGATTTAATAATTTGGCGGCTAACGAGCTGCTCAACGCCTCACCCTTCCTAGAAAAACACCGTGAAATTTGCCTTCATCATTGACCCGATCGCCCGCCTCGACCCCGGCCATGACAGCAGCGTCGCCCTGATGGAAGCCGCCCAGGCCCTCGGCCACGAAGTCTGGATTACCCAGTTCAACCAGCTTGGCGTCACCGCAG
>CAYGVA010000103.1:0-14059 GCA_964353225.1 uncultured Leptolyngbya sp. | reverse complement strand
TCACCCGCACGTCCTGGGCCATGGACAAAAACATCCGCCGGAAGTTCTCGGCCTGCCGTTCGGTCTTGCTGTGGAAGTTGAACTTCGACAACTTAGTGACCCCTTCCACCAGCCGCCGCACTTCTTCTCCAAAATTCGCCTCAATTTCCTCGGGGGTGACTTCGGTATCTTCCACCACGTCGTGGAGAAACCCCGCCGCGATCATGGCGCTGTCTCCCCCTAAGTCCCGCAACAGGTTAGCCACTTCAATGGGATGGCAAATGTAGGCTTCGCCCGAGGCGCGGCGTTGCCCTTTATGCAAGGCATAGGCAAATTCAAAGGCCTTACCAACGAGAGAGTTGTTGGACTTGTCGAGGGGGGGAGCCTGGTCAGGTTCCGGGGCGCTGTGGGTGTGCAAACAGGTTGACAGCCAATCGGGGAGGCAGCAGTCGTCGGGGAGGGGGGAAATCATGGTGGGTAGATCAACCATTGAGGGAATCGCGATAGGAAGCGTACTGGGGCGAGCGTTGATCTCCAAAAACGTAGGGTACGACAATGCCGCTAGTCCGATGCCATCAGCACGCTGACTAGAGCGCCATACAAATAACCGGAGCGATCAAAGGCCGTGGGCGGCGGGGGCTGACGCCAAAGGGGCTTCACCTTTGAGAAGTCGGTATTCTAAAGCACCGAAGACCGTCTACACAACTGCAGTTATCCGGTTGTGAGCCGGTGGCAAGACCTTAAAAGCGGCCGAAATGAAGCTTGCCTTTATTAATAACTATAAACAACCGCAATCTATATTTAGCATTGAGATAGGAGAATGATAGGTTGCCAAACTTAGATGGGCGAGGGGGTGACCTTGGCAGAGGGAGACAGCATTGGACCACAGGATCAGGTGATGGTTTGGTTAGCCCAGGTGCGGCAACTGCAAGCGGTGGCGATCGCCCCCAATCCAGAGGGGGGTGAGTTACGGCAGCACTTTGCGGTAGTACAGAACAGTGCCCAGCCGCTTTTGTCCCTACAGCCGATGGTGTCCCCCCAGGCAGGGGGCTTTAGCCCGGTGGCCTTTCAAACAGAAATTAGTCGGACCCTGCGGCTCGTGGCGATTGATGTCCAATTTTTGGCCATGGCCCGCCAGTCTTTGACGCGGCAAGCGCGGCAGCAACAACTGGGCGATCGCCTCCAGCAGCTCTTGAACCAAGGGCAGGGCTTGCACGAGAGCTTGAATGGTGGGCCACAGAATTGAGCCCAAAGATGCTGAATAATGGGGGTCGGGGTGATTTAATGGTCTACAAATCTGCGTCTATGGATTTATCCTGCAAAATCTGTTCTAAGGGGTGAGCGATCGCTGTGCAGTGTCCCAAAGAGAATTCCGCTGAGCTGTTTGATACCCACCTACCGGCAGGTCCCCAATCTAAATGTTGTCCCGATTGCGGGGGCGCTTGGATTCCCTCAGAACGTTATTTGCAGTGGCAAGCGGCCCAGGGCATTGATCCAGAGGCTGATCCCCAGGTGACGGTTTTGCCCAGCACGTTTTCTTTGGGAGGACCGGCCCCAGCCTTAGATAATCGCGCCGCGCTGTGCCCTGAGTGCAGGCATTACCTGGTGCGGGGGCGGGTTAGCCTCCAGGATGCCGAGTTTTTTGTGGAACGCTGCCCCAATTGCCAGGGGTATTGGTGTGATGGGGGGGAATGGCCGATGCTACAGACCCTCGCCCTCGATCGCGCCCTCCACTACCTTTTTGACGATACCTGGCAGGCCCAGGTCAAGGAGTTGGATGCAATCCAGCGCGAGCGACAGGCCACCATCGATAAACTGGGACCGGAGCTGGCGGCGCAGGTCTTCGACTTGGCAGACCGGTTGCAAAAACATCCCAGCGGCGATTTTGGCGTGGCCTATATGATGCGGCGATTTGACACCTAATGACTCAGCCCCTCTTAGCGATTGAGCAGTTTTGCGTGGCCTATCCGGGCCAAAGTGCCTGGGCGGTCGATGAGGTCTCCTTTGCAGTGGCAGCGGGGGAAATTCTGGGGTTAGTGGGGGAATCGGGCTGTGGCAAAAGCACCCTCGGTCGGGCTGCCCTCCGTCTATTGCCCCAGGGCAGTCGTCTGCAGGGGCAGGTCACCTTTGAAGACCGCTCGGTCTTAGGGTTTACGCCGCGAGAGTTGCGGCATTTTCGAGGGGAGGCGGTGTCCTTGGTTTTCCAGGACCCGATGACCCGCTTAGACCCGCTGATGACCATTGGGGAGCATTGCGTCGAGACCGTGCGTGCCCACGAGCCGGGGCTCTCGCGCCAAGACGCTAAAACCCGATCCCTAGCCGCCCTAGCGGCGGTCAAGATTCCGGCGGAGCGCTGGGGGCAGTACCCCCACGAATTTAGTGGGGGCATGCGCCAGCGGGTGGCGATCGCCCTGGCCCTAGTGCTAGACCCCAAGCTGATCGTGGCCGATGAACCCACCACCAGCTTGGATGTGACCGTTTCGGCTCAGATTTTGGATGAACTCACCCGCCTCTGCCGCGAGCGCAACATGGGGTTGATCTTGATTTCCCATGATTTGTCCCTCGTGACCGAATATTGCGATCGCGTCGCGGTCATGTATCAGGGCAAGTTGGTGGAGTTGGGCTTAGCCTCCCAGGTGTTGAGCCAACCCCAGCATCCCTACACCCAGTCCTTAGTCAAGGCCGCAGTCGATCTACAGCAGGCGTCCATTCCCACGGTTTCTACGGACCAAAAGATACCGCTGTTGCAGGTGCAGGATCTCAAGCAACATTACGCCCTCGGCAGCAACCCCCTAGCGCGGCTGTTTGGGGGTAAAAAAACAGCGGTGATCAAAGCGGTTGATGGCGTCACCCTTGATGTGTACCCAGGGGAAATCCTCGGGTTAGTGGGGGAGTCGGGCTGCGGCAAGAGCACCTTTTCCCGCAGCATTTTGCAACTGGTGCGTCCCACCTCGGGACAGGTGGCCTTCTTAGGGCAGGAGCTAACCCAACTATCGCGGGGGGCCATGCGCCAGCAGCGGCGACAGATGCAGATGGTGTTTCAAGATCCCCATGCCTGCTTAAACCCAATGATGACCCTTGGCCAGGGCATTGGGGATCCGCTCCGGGTCCATGGTCTCGCCAGCGGCCCGGCATTAGACCAACAGGTCCGGTCCATGATGGAACGGGTGGGGCTCACCCCCGTTGATGACTATATCCACCGCTTCCCAGGGGATATCTCCGGCGGGCAACAACAGCGGGTGGCGATCGCCCGCGCCCTGATCACCCATCCCAAATTAGTGGTGTGTGACGAGCCGGTGAGCATGTTAGACGCCAGCATCCAGGCCCAAATCCTGGAACTCATGCTGGATCTCAAGCAAGAATTCGACCTGACTTATATTTTCATCACCCATGATCTTTGGGTGGCCCGTTACCTGTGCGATCGCATTGCCGTCATGCAGGCGGGCAAACTCGTCGAGCTGGGCGACACGGCCCAAATTTTCGGCGATCCTCAACATGCCTATACCCAGACCTTGCTGCAGGCTGCGCCTCTGATGGCCACAGCCTAAAGGGGTCTTCAACCCAAGGTGACGGGGTCGCCAACGGTGAGGGTGTGGCCGCCAGTGCCAGTACTGCGGGTGTTGATGGCTAAGCGATAGAAATGGTTGAACCGAGATCGCGCCACCGTGGGGGGCAAACTCGCTGCCCGTTGGGCCAAAAAGCGTTTTTGAAAACCGGCGATCGCCGCCCCCGTGGCGGGATCCCGCGTGGGGACAATACAGCGCTGGCAGGGGTTAATGCCCTGAAGGGTGACAGATCCGATCTGAAAGGACACCGGGTCACCAGTTTCGGAAAATAATTGATCTTCCCAAAATGCTGGCACCCCATCAATCTCTAAATTCGTGCGAAACCGTTGCCGACAGTCGGCCAGGGCAAGGCCAAACCAGTCCGCCACCGTTTGTAGGGTGGCGGTGCTAATCACCGTCGGGCCAGGGGAATCGGTGTCGTCTGGAAAACCCATCACGGTGTTCTGCTGTAGATGGATAGGTTGGCTGAAAGAGTCACTGAACCAAGCCTCAACCCTGGCTGGCTCGGTGTCTAGATTGAAAGTCGTTGGGGTTTCGTCATCAGTCCAGAGACTCAGGGTCGTGAGCGTTTCATCAAAACACGATCGCACCTGATGTAGTTGGGCAAACCGTTTGGCATTAACAAACCGTCCCTGTGCGTCAAACAGCGCATAGGCGCGATCACCCGCCAAAGCGCCACTGGCTAAAACCGGGACAGTGGTGACGGCACGACCCGCCAACGACTTCACCGGATATAGATCAATGCGGGCAAGCTGGGCAGTCATCGTCAAGGATTTCAATACAGCAGCAGCGTCACCGAGATCAAGCTTGATCCTGAGAGGAATGTAACGGAATGTAAGCGATCGCGGTGGCTAGGGCAGCCCAAACCAGCCTAACCCGTTACCAAGCGCATAGATTCCTTTCCTGGGAAGGCCCGAGTCTGTACACTCTAATAATTAGAAGTATCTCCCCCATCAATAAGATCATGTCTGTAGTTAGCCAAGTCATTCTTAATGCTGACGACGAGCTGCGCTACCCCAGTAGTGGTGAGCTCAAAAGCATTCAGGAGTTTTTAAGCACAGGCGAGCGTCGGATGCAGATCGCTGAGACGTTATCTGAGAACGAGAAAAAAATTGTTGATCGCGCCAGCGGCGAGCTGTGGCGGCGGCGGCCCGACTTTATCGCCCCTGGCGGTAATGCCTTTGGCCAAAAGGAGCGTGCCCTGTGCCTACGGGACTATGGCTGGTATCTACGGTTGGTCACCTACAGTCTGATTGCTGGCGACAAAGATCCCATTGAAGATATTGGCCTCGTCGGCGTCCGCGAAATGTACAACGCCCTCGATGTCCCCGTTCCTGGTATGGCGGAAGCGGTCCGCTGTCTAAAGGAAGCCTCCCTGGGTCTTCTGTCTGAGGAAGATGCGGCAGAGGCTCGGCCTTACTTCGACTACATCATCCAGGCGATGTCGTAGCCATCCGCTGATGTGGCGTCACGGCAGGGCTCCCATGGGAGTTGAGTCGATCGAATAGCTGAAATGCACCCAGATGACGATAACATCGCCGTCTGGGTGTTTTTGATCGTCTTAAACCCCGACATTGAGGATTGTGTTCTAATAATGAAGACAGCCTTTGCACCCTTCAGCCATCGGCAAGTAACGGCTCAGACATACCGTGATTGACGCTCATAACGCTTAGTGGATTCTCACTCCCCCGCCCCCCTGCTCAAAGACCCCGATCGCCTCGAAGCCCGACTCAAGGACATTCCCCTAGAGCCCGGCGTCTACTTTATGAAAGACGCCCGCGACCAGATCCTCTACATCGGCAAGTCCAAAAAGCTGCGGGCACGGGTACGTTCCTACTTTCGCGATACCGATCACCACCCCCCCCGCACCGCCATGATGGTGGTGCAGGTGGTCGATATCGAAATCATCGTCACCGACACCGAAGCCGAAGCCCTCGCCCTCGAAGCCAACCTGATCAAGCAGCACCAGCCCCACTTCAATGTGCTGCTCAAGGACGACAAAAAATATCCCTACCTCTGCATCACCTGGTCCGACGATTATCCTCGGGTGTTTGTCACCCGCAAACGCCGCCAGAGCAAGGCCAAAGATCGCTACTACGGCCCCTATGTCGATGCCGGTTTGCTGCGCCAAACCCTCGGCGTGGTCAAGCGCATCTTCCCCATGCGGCAACGGCCCAAACCGCTGTTTAAAGACCGCCCTTGCCTCAACTACGACATTGGCCGCTGCCCTGGGGTGTGCCAACAACTGATTACCCCCGAGGACTACCGCAAGATCATGCGGCGGGTGGCGATGGTGTTTCAGGGGCGCACCACCGAATTGTTGGACGTGCTCGTCCCCCAGATGGAAAAAGCCGCCGAGGAGCTGCGGTTTGAGCAAGCGGCCCTATTTCGGGACCAGATTCAGGGGTTAGAGCGGCTCACCGCCCATCAAAAGGTGGCCCTGCCCGACGATACGGTGTCTCGTGATGCGATCGCCCTTGCCTACGACGACCAATTTGCTTGTGTGCAACTGTTTCAGATTCGAGCTGGACGGCTGGTGGGGCGGCTGGGGTTTAACGCCGATGCCCAAGCGGGTACCCCCGGCGAAATCTTGCAGCGGGTGCTCGAAGCCCATTACAGCATGGTGGAACCCATCGAAATCCCCGCTGAGATTTTGGTGCAGCATGACCTGCCAGAAACAGAGATTTTGGCCCAATACCTCACCCAGCAACGGGGCCGCAAGGTCGAGATCGAGTTGCCCCAGCGGCAAACCAAGGCGGAACTGCTGGAGATGGTGGAACGCAATGCCCAGTACGAACTGGTGCGGACCCAACGGGTGGCCGATCGCAATGCCCTAGCGATGCAAGATCTGGCCGAAATTCTCGATTTGCCCGACCAGCCCAAGCGCATTGAAGGCTACGATATCTCCCATATTCAGGGGTCCGATGCGGTGGCCTCCCAGGTGGTATTTGTGGATGCCATGCCCGCCAAGCAGCATTATCGCCATTACAAAATTAAAGACCCGACGGTGCGATCGGGCCATTCCGATGACTTTGCCAGCATGGCGGAGGTGATTCGTCGCCGCTTCCATCGCTATGCTGTTGATCCCAATAAGCAGCGGGCGGGCAACCCCGATTGGCCCGATGTGGTGATGATCGATGGCGGCAAGGGGCAACTGTCGGCGGTGGTGAAGGAACTGCGGGAGATGAACCTGCTGAGTGACCTCCATGTGATCAGCTTGGCCAAAAAACAAGAGGAGATCTTTTTGCCCGGTGAATCCTTGTCCCTAGATACCGAGTCAGAGCAGCCAGGGGTGCAGTTGTTGCGGCGATTGCGAGACGAAGCCCATCGTTTTGCGGTTAGCTTTCACCGCAAGAAACGCACCGATCGCATGCGACGATCGCGCCTCTCCGACATCCCTGGTTTGGGCCATCATCGCCAAAAAGAACTGCTGGCCGCCTTTCGCTCCATCGACTACATCCGGGAAGCCAGTACTGACCAGCTCGCCGTGGTACCCGGCATCGGCCCGCACCTAGCCCAGCAAATTTACGACTACTTCCATCCCAACCAGGCCATGGCCGCCGCCGATGCTGAGCCGCCCCCAGAACCTTTGCCAGAGTCAGCCAATGCGTCCTAGGCCCATCCCCAGGGCAAGCCACGCAACCTGATTTAGCCATGAAAAAGCGGGACCCCATGGGGTCCCGCTGACCAAGCGTTAGTCAGTGCTGACGCCTGTTGCTTAGAGATGTCTTAGAGGCTCAGACCCTCTGCGGCTTGCACGCGCTCCACTTGCTTTTTCTTCAAGACCAGCATGATTTGAGTAATCATGACACCAAAGATAAAGGCAATCAGACCCTTAACGCGGCCCGAGCTTTGTAGCACGATCTCTGTATCTGACTGACCAAACCCACCCACGTTGGGATTGGAGGTGAGGAGGGTACCTGAGGTGACGATATCGCCCTCAGCGGCAATCATCTCAGGACCCGCCGGGATGGTCTCAACCACAGCATCACCACTATCGGGTTGAATGGTGACTTCATACCCACCGGCATCGAGGGCTGCAATTTGAGTGATTGTGCCTGCTGCGGAGGCTTTCACAGCGTTGTTATTGCTATTTTGACCGGTGGGATACACCTGGCCACGGCCACGGTTGCCGCCCACGTGAACCGCATATTTGCCAAAGGACACAGACTTGTCGTTGGCTGGATCAGGGGATAAGACCGGGAAAACAATTTCCTGGTACTGCTCACCCGGTAGGGGACCGACAAGTAGGATATTTTCTTGCTCAGGGGAGTAAGTGGTGAAATAGGTGCTACCCACTTCTTCTTGAATGTCTTCAGGGATGCGATCGGGGGGCGCTAGCTTGAAGCCCTCAGGGAGCACCAGTACGGCACCCACATTTAAGCCGCCCTTACTGCCATCACCCAGGACCTGCTGACTGTCGAGATCATAGGGAATTTTGACTACGGCTTTAAAGACCGTGTCCGGCAACACCGACTGAGGCACTTCAACGTCGGTGGGTTTTTCGGCTAAGTGGCAGTTAGCACAGACAATTCGACCCGTCGCTTCTCGCGGCGACGCGTAGTTTTCCTGGGCCCAGAAAGGATAGGCTTCGGCAGGTTGGGGGAGGGCCAGACCACCGGTTAACAGGATGACAACAGCGGCGATCGCTGTTGTGAGGGTCCGCAAGGGTGACAGCCACTTCATAAAACGGGTAGGGAAACGGCCTAACAACGCTCGTATCTTCATTGGGGTATCAGCCATCAACACAGAATCAAACAACACAGCAGGCCACTTGTGAGCCCAGAGGAAAGCATGTCCTTGACTTAGGCCCACCAGGGGTCCTCATCCGTCCGGAAATCGGTCTCAGTCCAAGGCGACAAAGACACCTTATCTGCTTCCGTGACATCCGCGTGGGCTAGGGCCAAGGATAATGGCGCAGGACCCCGAACGACCTTGCCGGTCGAATCGTACTGGGAGCCATGGCAGGGACACATAAATTTCTGTTCACTCGCGTTCCAGGGCACCACACAACCCAAGTGAGTACACACCGAGCTAATGCCGTAGTTTTCGAGACTACCCTCATCGGTGACCACCAAATAAGTGGGGTCCCCTTTGAGCCCTTGCACAAGCACCCGAGCACCGCTGGTATTCTCCGCCAAAAACTCACTTGCAACGACGTCATTGCCGAGGGAGTTTTTGGCTAGGGTACCGCCGCCGCCCGACCCACTAGAGGGGGGCACAAAGTAGCGGACTACCGGATATAACATCCCGCCAACGGTGCCTGCTGCTGCGCCGAAGGTGAGCAAATTCATAAATTGGCGGCGTCCCAAATCAGGGACATCAGACATTCCAGACGCTTGAGTCATATTCCAAGCCGAGTATTCCGTTCGGTAAAACGACAAAATTATAGAGCGATGCTAAAGAGCTGCCCCAGGCAAACCGCAACTTCTATGAAACCCTTACCAAAAGCTCACTCCATGGAAGCAAACCTTTGATGAGATGGTTGTCACATAAGTTTGCAGATACCCACTCAGTATTATTGCATCCCCCCGCATCCCAGCGCTTCCCCAGAGCTGAACTGCCTCTCTACTCTTGTCTTTGATCCATCGTGGTCGCCCCAAAGGTTTTGAGGCCAGTCTATCCTTGGTGACTGGGGGTAAACGCGGAGTCGGTGCCTGCACCACCGCCCCCAGTGCGACTTCTGATGGCGTGAGTATATGCCTTGTTTGAGGACGTGATAGCGTGCGATGAGCACCCTAAAATGAGTGTAAAAAAATGTTAACACTGTCCTAGGGAGTCATCGCTAATGACTGGCTCAGAGTTGCAATCGCTAATTACGGACAAGTGGGGTTACTCCTTCGATGTGCAGTTCCGTCGTCAGCAAGGCAAGGTTTTTCTGCAAGTGATGTGGCGCTACTTAGAGCAGGCCTCTTTTCCATTGACAGAAGCAGAATACCTGGAGCATCTCAATGGCATTGCCACCTACCTTGTGGCTTGGGGGCAGACCGAACCGGTTCGGTCTGCCATTAATCAAACCCGCGATCGCCCCCGCTTGGGCAAGGCGATCAGTATCCCTCTCGATCTCGGTGGACGCAGCTCTGAATGGCTCTTAGATGAATTCTGAGTTGGGGGTCTGGATGGTATAGCGCTCCCTCTAACTTAATTCGGGCATAAATGAACGGTAGACATGAATCTCTTTAGATTCGCTTAAGCGGGCCTTGACGCTGTCTTTAAATATCATTTTCGAAATGGCAGCAGTGCCCCTAGTATTTTCGGAAGAGGATGCTAGCATTGCATTGATCTGCAACTTTGAGGGCTTGCTGTGATTCGCGCTGCAACCTTACCAATCCCGGCGACGCTCCCATCCCTCAGCGAAAATACTCGACTCAAATTGTTCTCCGGTTCGGCGAATGTTGCCCTCTCGCGAGAGGTGGCCCATTACCTGGGGCTCGACCTAGGGCCGATGGTCCGTAAGCGGTTTGCTGACGGGGAGCTATATATCCAGATTCAAGAGTCTATCCGGGGCTGCGATGTCTACTTGATTCAGCCCACCTGCTATCCGGTGAATGATCACCTGATGGAGTTGCTGATCATGATTGACGCTTGTCGTCGGGCCTCGGCACGGCAAATTACAGCGGTGATGCCGTATTACGGTTATGCTCGCGCCGATCGCAAAACAGCAGGGCGAGAGTCGATTACCGCTAAGTTAGCCGCTAATTTGATGACCCAAGCTGGGGCCAATCGGGTGCTGGCAATGGATTTGCACTCTGCTCAAATCCAGGGTTACTTCGATATCCCCTGTGACCATGTGTACGGCTCACCGGTTTTGATCGATTACATTGCAGCTAAAAATATTCAAGATTTAGTGGTCGTTTCCCCAGATGTGGGTGGGGTGGCGCGGGCGCGGGCATTTGCCAAAAAGTTAAATGATGCGCCCCTGGCGATTATTGACAAGCGCCGTCAGGCCCATAATGTTGCCGAAGTCATGAACTTGATTGGGGACATTAGGGGCAAAACCGCTGTGTTGGTGGATGACATGATCGACACCGCTGGCACCATTTCTGAGGGCGGGCGACTCCTACGCCGTGAGGGGGCACGGGCAGTGTATGCCTGCGCGACCCATCCGGTCTTTTCTCCCCCTGCCACTGAGCGGTTAGCTGGGGGACCGTTTGAAGAGGTGATTGTGACAAATACTGTCCCGATCCCAGACGAAAAACTCTTTCCCCAACTTAAGACCCTTTCCGTTGCCAATTTAATTGGCGAAGCGATCTGGCGCATTCACGAAGAAAGCTCCGTCAGTAGTATGTTCCGTTAAATTAAGTCCCATGCATTCTGAGTGCTGGTTCCCTCAGCCCCACGCCTAAAATTGGGTATGGGGCTGATTCTTTAAGCTGCTAGATTGACGGTCGGTTTCTCTTGCCTTCGCTGTGATCCCGTTGACGCAATGCAGGCTTGGCCATCCCGAAGATGCCCGCAGACTCTGAGGGCATCTTCGGCGTTTCAAGTCACTAGGCGGCGAATCATGTAAGGCCGTGGTTGGTGGTCAATGAATGGGGGTATTGGGATCGGTAATAACCGCTTAAGCGTCTGTATTTAGATGCATTCAGCCCCGTTCAACTGCGACTGAGTGTCCCTTCGGAGTGACTTATGGGTTCTCGACTAAGCCAACTGCTCCCCCTCCTCCTCGGTGTGCCCCTAGCCTGGCTGGGGCAGCTCCCTGCGATCGCCCAAAACTGCCCCTACGCCATCCTGCGCCTCGAAACCCAACAGTATGTTGATGCCGATGCCGTGTGTGAGGCGGCACGACCCTGGTCGGAGGCTGGATACCAAGTGTTGGTCTTTCTCACCGATGCTCGCCCTGCTAGCGAAGATGCCTGGTTTGTGCAATTAGATGCGGTTGAGAGTGAGGCTAGACTGCGGGATCTGACCCAAGACGATAGTTTTGAAAAAAGTGCGTTCGCCCTCGAAGCGACCACCGCTACCGACCTACCCTACAGCGTCTCCCTGACCTACGGCGAAGCCTTGTGGGATAGCCCCCTCGATACCGAAACTGTCCGGTTAGAGGCGATCAAGCGTACCGTCCGAGATCGCCTCGCCTCCCAAGACGCCACCTGGGCGCTGACCACTGGCCTACAGGACAGCTTTATTCTGGCGGGCATTGGCTCGGCTGGTACCACGCCCCCCAATGTTGCCGGTACGCCCCAACCCCTAGTCGCGGTCCCAGCACCCGAGCGGGTTGATTCAGGGGGCGGCAACCGAGTCCTGGCGGGGGGCGGTTTAATGGCGGGCGGCGGCGGTACTGTTGGGGTCTTGGTCGTCATGCGGCAGCGACGGAAACGGCTGCAAGCTCAACTGGTCACCCTGCAAAGCCACATTGCCAATTTACTGATGGGGACTGAGCAGCTCTTGACCGGTGGTGAACCGGACAATACCGTTTCCTATCAACTCTTTGTCGAAGCCGATGGCGAACGGTATCCCCACCTCACGGGTGAGGTGATCGGCCAATTGGGGCAAGCTCGCCAGGTGCTGGACCAAGCCTTCCAGGTCCATAGCCAACTTCGGGAGAACACCGTCACCGAGAAGCAGTCCTTGGTTCAAAAGGTGGAGGCTTGGGAGCGGCTGTATTTGACCATTGTGGGCACCCGCGATCGCATCCAGCAGATGTCCGACGAAGATTTGCAAACCCTGCTCAACCCAGCCCTGATTTTAGGGACAACCCCAGTCAGCGCCCGATTAAATACCCAACTGCAAACCATCCAGCAGCAAATTCAAAACACCCCCCTCAAAGTCAAGCTGATGCGGGTCAAACCCGACGATAGTGACGCTGAGGGGATTTTGGGATTGATTGAACGGGTGGATGCCGCCATTAGCCGCCTCCGTCGAGCGGTGAATGAGGCCCCTAAACAATTAGCAGCAACCCAGGCCCGCCGCCAGCAATTGCCCCCCCAACTCCCTGCCAGCTTAGAGCTCAGCGAATCCCAAGTGTTTAACAAGGTCGATGAAACCTTGACTGAGGCGGAGGCGGCGTTAAACCGCGATCGTCTTTACCTCAACGTGTTGGATCGTTGTGCGATCGCCAACACCGTCTTTGACAACTTAGCGCAGCTGATCAAGACCTTCCAAACCTACGATGACCAGCAGCAAGCCATTCATACAATTACCGCCGCAGGCTATCGTCCCCCCCAGTTGCCACCCCAACAGGGCCAAGTCACTGCCCGATTAACAACCCTGCGGGATCAGCTTTGTGCGGGCCAATACGAACAAAGCATTGAGACGGTGACTCAACTGGCTGCGGCCATCCACAAGGCTCAAATCATTGCCACTGACTGGCAGTCCCTGCATCAACGCAATCAAGACATCATTCAAACCTTGGAGCAAGAAACCCAGCGGCTAATCACCTTGGCCGCTGGCAAAACCACAGCAGACTGGGCCAGCCTCCAGGCCTATCCTGCCAGTAACTGGCAAGACTTAGACGGCCAGCTAGAGCAGGCCCAAGCGGCCTTAACCGGTCTTAAAGCCACGGCGCTGCCCGAACTGCACCAGCACAACAGCTTAGTAGAGCAGCGGTTTGAGGCGGTCGGTCGTGGGGCTGAGGCGGTGAGACACCCGTTGGAAACAGTGACCACGACCCTACAGCGCTTGGCCGATCGCGCTCAGCAGATCCGCCATGCAGAAGCCCACCTGCGGGAAGAACTCTCAGAAATCGAAGGGTATGTCACGGCGGTGAAGCGATTTGTGACCAAAAAGCTGTTGGGACTGATCGCCACCGCCCCCCCTGATGAGCGTTTACAGCAGGCGACCCATCACGTGGCCGTCGCCTATGATCTGGCTAGCCAGCGGGAATACCATCTGGCCTGTGCCCAGCAAGATCAAGCCCTGCGTACCCTGCTCTATATCTATCTAGAGAAACTGCGCGATCGCGCGGCAGAGGTGAGATCGCTGGTCAATGACACCGATGCCCATGGCCAGGGACGCAATGGCTTTAGCGATGCCCAAGATCTAATGGCTGCTGATGCCGACATTCGCAATGCCACGGGCAAAACCTTATTCACGCAATACGAGAATGCTAATGAGGCCCGCCAGGAGCTAGCCACGGCTGAGCGCATGGCCCGCCAAGCGATCCGTCGCAGCCAGGCTGCCCGTCGCAATCGTTCTTCTGGCGTCTCCCTTTCCTCCCGTTCGAGTCGCTCCTCTTCTAGCGCGAGTCGGTCCTCCTCTAGCTCACGCCGTTCCTCCAGATCTAGCGGCTCATCGCGGCGTTCCTCTAGCTCTCGGGGCGGCAGCCGTCGCCGTTAAGACCCGCCAACAAAAACCCCTCTAGCCGTCTAGGCCGGAGGGGTTAATCAGAGCCGTTAAGGCCAGGGGCGTAGGGGGCTATCGCCCTTAGGCATTGACGGTCGCAAAAATTCCAGGGGCATAGGCTTCAATCACTCTGCCAGTGTCATGGCAGGTGATCATCAGATAATCACATTCCGGACATTGGGTGCGGACCACAGTACTTTCAGGCAAGTAGTGACGCTCGGCATTCCGTC
>CAYGVA010000102.1:0-14090 GCA_964353225.1 uncultured Leptolyngbya sp. | reverse complement strand
CTGGTCACAGGGAGGAAGTTCCTTTGAAACCTGCTATTTCTAGGGAGTCTGCTCATAACTCTCAATCTCAATCTGATGAGAGGACAGTGGTAAAGACTTCTCCAGTTCGTACTTGTGGGCCTCGCGCATCTGTAGCCATGTTTGGCTTGGCGCTGTCTGTAGGTGCATCAGGTGCCATCCTAACTTCCACAGCGGAAGCGTTTGCAGCGGATTCTGCAGCACTAAATAATTTGCCTACGAAGGCGTCTGGGCAGCCATTGGGCTCCGTTGGGTCCAGCCATCTGTCAACCGTCGCACTTGCTTATCACACCGTCATTGAGGGCGAGACCCTCTGGGATATCGCGACATATCACGGCGTTGATGTGGCGGCAATTAAGCAGGCTAACGCGCTGGCAGAGGACGCCGTCATTAAATCTGGCCAAGTTCTTAAAATTCCGGCCAACAACTTTGAAGTTGTGGCCTCGCCATCCCCTCAAGCTTCGTCATCTCTAGAGACCCTGGCTTCCGATGATGAAAGATTGAAAGCATCTGAAGCCAAGGAAGAAACAGGTGTTTCTGGTGTTGCTGTAGCTACGCCTGCTTCTGTTAGTCAAGGTCGCTCAACCGGCATTAATGATGCGGCCTTTGAGCCTGAAGAGGTAGTATCCACCGTTGAGCTAGGCTATCTGCCATCGGCTTCTACACCGCTTGATCATGCTTCGGCGATGTTGGGCGCTGATAGCGTCGAGATCTCGGTGTCTGACGATACCTTGGTTGCGGTAGAGCGATCTTCCTTGCAACCTCTCTCTGTGGTTGAATCTCCATTGCCAACCATCCGCTATGAAGTTCAACGGGGTGACACCCTTTGGTCGATTGCTCGAGATCATCAAATCTCTCCAGAGACCCTAGCAGAAGCCAACAGCATCCGAAATCCAGAACGTATTTTTGTCGGTCGCAGTCTAGTCATTCCAGCCCAAGCTACAGAGAGCGTTGTGCATGTGGCTGAAACACCAGCCCCTCCCTCTGTAGAGCTTGCCGCATCACAGAATGTTGCTTTAGGAATTTCTGATCAAAGCAGTAGTTTAAATACGGCTCTGGTTGATTCTGCTGATGTTGGAGTTGCCCCGACTGAAGCACCTGCCACCGCCGTTGATCCTTATGTAGCCAATTTATTGACTGAGATCCGTGAGGCCCAAGCGGTCAGCGAATCATCTGAAGCTTCTCAAAGCTCCCAGGATACTTCACTAGAAATTGCCTCAGGCTCAACAACTCTGGATTATAGGGATGATTTAGAAGCATCTCTTCCGCTCAACCCACAATTCCCAAGTTCGCCCATTGATGATGCTAATGGTATTGATGAGCCCATTAGCAGCTCCTTACTCGCCGCAGCGCCTTTAGGCTCTGAAGTATACGCTCCCATCGTGGATGATCCAACAGGAAGAGTGGTATCTCCAGGGATGCCAATTTTGCCTGACTCTAGCGAGTATTTACCAGAAGCACCTTCACACTTCAGTGGCTACGTTTGGCCTGCCCATGGTGTTTTGACATCAGGATATGGTTGGCGATGGGGACGCATGCACCGAGGTATTGATGTTGCTGGACCCGTCGGAACCCCTATTTTTGCGGCTGCACCTGGTGTAGTTGAGCGTTCAGGATGGAACTCTGGGGGTTACGGCAATCTCGTTGACGTTCGGCACCCTGATGGCAGCATGACTCGTTATGCGCATAACAGTCGTCTTTTAGTTGATTCAGGTCAACAGGTCCGCCAAGGCCAGCAAATTGCCGAAATGGGTAGCACTGGTTATAGTACTGGTCCTCACCTTCATTTTGAGATTCATGTGCCTAATCAGGGTGCAGTTAATCCTATTTCCTATTTGCCGGGTCAGTAAATCACCTGTGTCTATCGCGGCTATAGAGGGGCTGTCACCAAGACATAGCCCCTTTATGCTTTTTGCTGTGGCAGATGTTTGCAATTCTCAGGATGTCTTTGCCTGCCTGCCATTTGCCGATCAGGGTGACCCCAAAAATCTCCAATATAAAAATATCTGAGGAGATACTGGCAAGTTTTAATTAGTTTGGATTTCGTGATAGTCTTGTTAGGCTGAAAGACTGATATAGGGCTCAGTAGCTCAGTGGTAGAGCAGGGGACTCATAAGCCCTTGGTCGCGTGTTCAAATCACGCCTGAGCCATTCCACACTTCATACATGTCGTCACCCCATTAAGACGATATTAATAGGTATGAATTTATTTATTCATCCATTAACGGTATTTGTTTCACCGGTTAAAGGACCAGATTTCGGCTTGCTCTTTGTAACCGTCCCCTGAGCGGAGTCGAAGGGGACATTCTGGCTGGATTTTGGCTTCGACTTCGCTCAGCCAGCATAGCCTCTCGGGACGGTTACTGCTCTTTAGCTTCTCGCCAGTAGTACGAATGTATAACAGCGCGATGTCTAATGCTGTTTCCTGACCCGAGTTTGCAATTAGGCTACTGGGCGCGGTTCTAGCAATCTTGTTTTATTCTGGTTTCTCCAACTACGGTTGGCCTTAGGGGCTCGATCCTCGCTGAACTGACTTTGTCCGACTGCTCACGGATATAGGGGTGTTATCCGGTTAAATGGTGGTTTGTTGGTATTGAGGTCATGGTGGTTTTGAGACCCCTCAAGCTTGATCTAAAGATTACCCTCTAAAAGTCATCGCTGCGGCTACGCCTTCTTACCATATAGAGACCGGTACACTTTCCCAACTGGCCTATAGGTTACTGTAGGGAAATGACGACATCAGGGATGAAGCCTCTACTAGTGTTTTCACCTAGTGTTATTGGCAGACTAACAGTCAGCCCCCTTGCCATGACCTCTGGAGTTTCTGATTTGAATCGTGGTCAACGGACCTTAGCCGCTATTGTTTTGACCGATGCTGTGGGCTTTAGCGCTCACATGTCTATAGACGAGGAATATACCCTCAGCCTAATTCATCAGGATTTAGGCTTAATGGAGCAGCTTTGCCAAGAATTCGAAGGGCGCGTTATTAAGTCTACGGGTGATGGGCTATTGATGTATTTTTCTAGTGCTGTTCAGGCCGTGAGTTGCAGTTTAAAAATACAGACCGAGTTGCAGCGTGTCAACCAAGGAAATCAGTCTAAAAAATCCCTCCTCCATCGTATTGGAATTCATTTGGGGGATGTTTTTTTGAGTGGTGGAGATGTGATGGGGAACGGAGTAAACATTGCGGCTCGCCTACAAACAGAGGCTCACCCTGGGCAACTTTGCATTTCTCAGGTAGTTTATGACGTGGTCAAATCCAAACTCTCTTTAAATGCTGAGGATGCGGGTGCTTTGCATCTCAAGAATATTCAAGAGCCCCAGCCGGCCTATCATGTCAATCCCTTTGGGGATAATAACGATGGGGACAATGAAACAACGAAAATCCTGGCGGCACCGATGGATAGGAACCATCAAAAGCTTAGCTCGGGCAGTAAGGTGGGAGGGCGTTACACGATTCAGCGCGTTTTAGGTCAAGGGGGATTTGGAAGATCTTATTTGGTTGAAGATACCCAGCGGTTTGGCGAATGCTGTGTTCTTAAGGAGTTTTTCCCTAACAATACTTCAAAGCAAAATCTTCAAAAAGCCCTGGATTTATTTAAGCGAGAAGCTAAGACTCTATATCAAATTAATCATCCTCAAATCCCAACTTTCTTAGCGTGTTTTGCCCAGGAAGGACGATTATTCATTGTCCAGGAATTTATCGATGGGGTGACCTATTCTCAACTCCTCAAAATGCGCCTTCAGAAGCAACAACGGTTTTCTGAAATGGAGGTTACTCAATGGCTCATGCATATGTTGCAGGTCCTGGAATATATCCATGGACTGGGCATCGTTCACCGAGATATCTCGCCCGATAACATTATGTATTCCCGTGATCGCCAGCTACCCATCCTGATTGATTTTGGGTTGGTTAACGATGCGATGACAGATATTTTGTCGGATTCAGTGGAATCGACCCCAGATCGCAAGGGCGCTACCATGGTGGGCAAGTTTGGTTATTCGCCCCCTGAACAAATTCGTTTAGGTCAATGTTTTCCTGCTAGTGATCTGTATGCCTTAGGCGTGACGGCAGTCGTGTTGCTGACGGGAAAAGATCCCCGTGATCTGCTAGATCGCCTCTCCCTGGAATGGCAGTGGCAGGATCAAGTCCAGCTGAGTGTTCCCTTTGCCAGGGTGTTGAATCGCTTGCTGCAACAGAAGCCGAGCGATCGCTTTCAAACGGCCCAAGCGGTGTTGAATGTGGTGATTCCACTCCTCTCAGCGGGGCAAGCCACCTCTCCTTTACCGAGTCAAACCAGTCCCAACAGGATTGATCTCAACGCTGTACCTACGGCACCGCTGGTGAGTGGGCCGCTACACATTGGGGCTCCCTCAGTGCTACAGGATCAACGCTTTATCGAACAGTGCCGTCATGAGCTGACCCGTTATGTTGGCCCTATGGCTAGTGTGCTTCTGGAGGATGTTCTGGAGCAAAACCCCAATGCGAACCCTGAAGAGTTCGTTAATAGCTTGGCCTCCCACATTCCGGATCCGCAGCAGGCGAGTACCTTTAGCGGCTGCATTGATTTACCCGCAACGCCCACGGATAGTGGCTTTAGCATGACGGGGAATTCTCGGTTTGTCACCGAGTCTTTAGCTATTAAAGGGGCATCAGGTTTGCCTACCGACAGTAGGCCGAATCCAGAGTTTTTAAAACGCTGTCGTCAAGTTTTGACCCAATGTGTAGGACCTATGGCTGACTTCTTGATGGAAGAGATCTTGACCGATGCGCCCCATTTAGATACGGCAACCTTAGTCGCTCAACTTGCTGCTGAGATTCCTGATCGTGTTAAGGCTCAGGAATTTCAGCAGAAGTTACTTTGAGCAGCTATTGCGAATAATCTTGGGAACTACGACTATTGCCCCGATATCGCTCTAGGCGTTTCATGGCCATTTGCAAGCTCGTGCGCATGCGATTAAAGGCGTTGGCTAACTGCCCGACCTCGTCTTCGGACTGGACTGTGAATTCTGAGGCGGTATCGCCCATACTGACGGCCTCGGCTATTTGAGCCATCTTATTCAATGGACGAACAACATAGCGCTTGAGCCATAGATTGACCATGAGGGTCGCCAGGGAAAAGGCAATCACAAAGATCCCGAGAATTAAAACGAGAGATTGTCGGGCCGCTTTGAGAACGGTTTTAGCCGGGACTGAAATCACTTGGGCACCAACGATTTCGTCGATCTGCCAGCCAAAGCCATTGTTGGGGCCGTAGCGTTCAATCATGCTGGCGGGTGCCGCCGCAGGGGTACTGTGGCAGTCAAGGCAGCTCTCTTTTGTAATCTGAATGGGGCGAGCAATGTAGAACAGGTCGCCCCCCGCAATATTGCGGAAACCAGAAACCTCGCGAGGCGTGACCGGGTTTTGAAATTGGGACACCAATTGAGACTCAAAGTTATCGGCTTTGTCTCTTAGGTTTGTCGGGTTAAGGGTGGCTTCTTTGTAAAAGAAGTCGGCGTATTCTGGGCTACCCCGCAAGGTCTCGAAGACTTCGCGGGCTGAATAGGCCGGGACACTCTCGGGTAGAAATTCGGTTTCAAGGCGATCTGCGATTTCAGGCCGCACATGATCACTGGTGTAGCTGCGCACTGAGTTCATGGTTTCCATCAACATCAGGGCTTTTGTAGTGAGTTGGTTTTGGGCATTGTGGTTGAGAACTGACGCTAAGGCTGCACCACTGGCGAGAATACCGGCCAAAAAGACAAGAACTAATAAGAGCGTGAACTTTTGTCCTAGCTTCAGTTTTTTGAGATGAATCATAGGAATGACGATTGGAGGAATTTTGATGGAGTCTGTCCCAGTTATGCCGGTCTTCGCGATGGATTCCAGGAAATTTTTGCGTAACTTCACGTATGGCAGAAAATCCGCCATTAACTGTAGTGGAGGGGAAACGGCGGCGGGTTCTGCGGTGGGTTAAAGGATTTTAGTTTGAGATACTGGAGGGTAAAGCAAACAATATAAAGGGGGTTAAAGAAAAGGTATCGACGCCAGAGTCTTCGCGGTTCTTGCATGAAGCGAAACCACCACTCTAGTCCCCATTTCTGCATCCACGGGGGCGCTTGGGCGACCAGTCCGGCGTGGAAGTCAAAGGCGGCTCCGACGGCGATCGCGGGCATGGATAGGCGATCGCGGTTTTCGTAGACCCAGATCTCCTGCCTAGGACATCCCAACCCCACAAAAACAAGCTGTGCCCCGGTGGCTCGAATCGAATCGATAATGGTCTGTTGCTCTTGTGCAGAAACCTGGCGGCGATCGGAGGGTTGCATCCCAGCGATGATCAAGTCAGGGAATTGTTGTTGCAAGCGTTGAGGCAAAACCTTGAGAACCTCTGGGCGGCTGCCATACAGGTAGATCGGCACTTGGCGCTGAGCCGCTTGTTCGCACAGCTTCAGCATCAGGGTGGGTCCGTAGACGCGCTCTTTCAACCCGACTTTGTAGAGAAGATTTAACGCCCAGCGAACGGGTTGTCCGTCAGGAACCACGAGATCTAAATGGTTGAGACGATAGCCATAGTCTGGATCGATGACCCCGGTCATGACCCCATGAACCGGTTGTGCGGCCACTCCGAAGGCTTGACCAGCCGTGGCTGCGGCCATGATTTTCTCGACAGCGCTGCGGTAGTCAATGGCGTTGATCTTCATCCCTAAAATATTAAATCGGCCCAAATCCATCCCGTCACCTCCTGGTTGTGCTCGATGTCAGTGCGTGGTGGGGATTGCTCGCCAAATCGCGATCGTCCCATCATTTTGCCATTGCTGGAGCGCTCAGATGGAGCGCTTGTGTCATGCATGCCATTCCCGAGTCGAGTTGTTCCGTGGGGCGATAGATGTCAGCGCTAGGGTGGTGGTGGGATGATCTGGTCATTCACTGAGCCCATGCCAATGAGGGTGAGCGGGCACTGAGGGCTGGGTGTTGCGCTATCCGTTGGATATCTAGCCGGTGGGAATTCGGTGGTGCTGGGACTGTTTCTCCATCAGAGGTTCGGTGGGTCGATATGATTACGTTTTATCTCCTGTTGTGGGGGTAAAGCCGACTTCTGAGGGTGGGGTGTTAGTTCCGGGGTCTTCCTGTCCCACACTGAGTTACGAGGCCCCGTAGCGGCATTCCCACCGTTGGCAATATTGATTTGTAGTTGATGCGTATACATGGATAAACTGCGCCAGCGCTCTCGCTCCCAGGGCCGCGCTGATATCCGCGCCCCCCGTCAAGGGGGACTGACCCATTTTCTGAGTTGGCGCGGGTATCGAGCGCTGATTTTATTGGGCACTGACACCATCGCCCTAGCGCTGGCTTGGCAAATCGCGCGTCACTTCAATCAATTTTATTCACCGATTCCACCGCAATTGGTGTGGTGGGTCTGGCTGGATTTACCGAGCTTGTTTTGGGTGTTTGCGATCGCGACCCTGGGTCTTTTTGCCCACCACGGTCTCTATAGTCAGTTGCACCGCGCTCGGGACTATGGTCGGGCCTGTCAGTTGGTCACGGCGGTTTTTTTGTTCTCGCTGGTGTTGTCTTATTTTTACGATCCCACAGTGGATCCACCGCGATCGCTCTTTTTAGTTGCTTGGTTTTGCAGTATGAGCCTAGTGCTCTTGCTGCGGCTGGTGATGATCACGGTGCTGCGGTCCCTAGAGCGACGCTATGTGCAATCCAACCTATTTTTAATCGCCCCAGCCCCGGAACTCAAGGCCCTGTCAGACGTGCTGATGCGACGCGGAAATTATCAGGTGGTCGGGGCAGCACTGTCCTCTGCGGCCATGGCCGAGTCCACCTTTGAGGCCTTAAAAGCCTCAGATGCACAGGTGGTTTTGGCCCGTGATTTACCCAATCTCGATCTGGCCTCTAGCCTCTACTGGCGACTCAAACGGGCTGGGATTGCCCTCCATTTACTGCCGTCTAGCCGGGAGATGCTCTATCGCCGAGGGCTGCCTGAGGTGATGGCTGGCATCCCCACCCTCAGGATTGATGCGCCCCTAATTGATGGCCTCGATTACGGGATTAAGCGCTGTCTAGACTATCTGGGCGCGGGGCTGGGCATCCTGGTTTTAAGCCCAGTGCTAGGGATCATTGCCCTAGCAATTCGGCTTGACTCCCCAGGGCCAGCCTTCTTTCAGCAACAGCGTATGGGCCTCCACGGTAACGTGTTTAGAGTTTGGAAGTTTCGCACGATGCAGGTCGATGCCCCCCATTTGCAGACCCAGTTGGAAGCCCATAATCTCACCCCAGATGGCATTTTGTTTAAGCTGAAACGTGATCCAAGGGTGACGGCGGTGGGACAGTTTTTGCGGCGCACCAGTCTGGATGAGTTGCCCCAACTCTTTAATGTGTTGCGGGGGGAAATGAGCCTCGTGGGGCCTCGACCGCTGCCCCTTAGGGATGTGGCCCAGTTTGATCCCTGGCATCATATTCGCCATCAAGTTTTACCTGGCATTACCGGGCTTTGGCAGATTTCGGGGCGATCGGATATTGAGAGTTTTGATGATACGGCCCGACTCGATCTGCACTACATCGATAATTGGTCCTTGAATTTAGATCTAGAAATTTTGATGGAGACCTTGCGGATTGTTTTGGGGGGACAAGGCGCATACTGAAGACTGCCAAACTGTTATCGTGCCAATGCATCTGACGAAAGCCCATGTTTAAAGACCGCAGCATGCCCAATTTCGGCGGATGGTTCCTTGGCCAGAAAGGGGCCTTGATCGCGGGCGTGGGCCTCTTGTTGCTAGCGCTGTTTGCCTGGATCCCCTATAGCTACTACCAGATGGTGCAATGGCCTCACATCCTGCTCTGGCAGTTGGCCTTTGCCCTCTGGGGGGGATGGTGTTTGGTGCAACTGCGGCAATTTAAGCGACCGTTTTTGCCCCTGGGCCATGGCTTGGATGTCATGGTCAGTCTCACCGTACTCGGGATTGGGCTGTCAGGTTTGGCAGCATCCTTTCGCGCAGTCTCGCGCTGGAACCTAGTGCTGGTGCTGGGCTATTGCCTAGTGCTGTATGGTCTGCGGAACGGGCTCAATCGGTCGGGTTTCTCAATTCGGCGCGGGTGGTGGGGACTCGCTGCCATGGCCATTATCAATGCTGTCATCAGTTTGTCCTACTGGCGACCGAGCCCTGAGATGTGGCAATCAGGTAGTTTTTCCAGTGCCCTTCGTAACTTGCAGCCCTTAGGGCACCACAACTTTGAGGGGGGCTATTTGGTACTCAGCCTACCGTTGGTGGTTGCCCTGGCGGTGGCAGAACGGAGCTGGCAACGGTGGCTGGCGGCGGCGGGGGCAGTGGTCATTACCGTTGCAACCTATGTCACAGGCTCCCGAGGGGCAGCGCTAGGGCTCATCGTTTGGCTAACGGTGACCCTCGCCCTGCGAATGGTCACCCATTCCGGCAAGCATCGCCGCCGCCAAGCGATCGCCAGCGTTGCCATCCTGGTGTTGGCCCTGGGCAGCATGGTCAGCAATCCCCGCATCCGCACCACGGTGCAGGTGATTTTGGGTGGGCAAGGCCTCGATTTAAACCAACTCTCGGCTACGGATGGACCGTTAGTGGATCGGGTGTTTATGGCCCAAGCGGGGATCAATTTATTTCGTGATCACCCTTGGTTAGGGGCTGGTCCCGGCAATATTTCCAGGGTGTTTAATCTTTACCGTCCCCTTGAGATGGGATATGGGCTGGACCATGTGCAGCAGTTGCATAACACCCCCATCCATTTATTGGCGGAATTGGGGGTGGTGGGGATTGGCCTCTACTTGGCCTGGGGGGTATGGGTGGGACGACTGGGGTGGCGACTGTTTCGACAACTGGCACCGGGGCGCGATCGGGCTCTCCTGATGGGCATTAACGGGAGTTTTTTCGCCTATGGCATCTCTAGCTTGACTGATTACCAACTGGAAAATATTCCCATTGCGTTAACCCTGATTGCGAACGTGGTCCTGCTGGTCTGTTTGGCGGATGGCATCACGCCGCCTCAGTCTTTTCCCCCCCTAGCTCGACGCTTCGCCAGCTTGGGGGTGTTGGCGCTAATGGCCTTATTTATTCAGGTATGGTTTCCCTTCAATGTGGCCCTTGCCTTAGGGGATCAGGCATTGAATGCTGTCAACCAACAGGATCTACCTACGGCCCATCGCAAGTGGCTGAAGGCATCTCAACTGATTCCTTGGGATCCGACCTATGGTGCGCTGGCGGCTCAGCAACTGGTTGAAATTGAAAAGGGCGTTTCCCTACCGGCGGATCAAGCGGCGATTCGGGAGGGGGTGATCGAAAACTTGGTGGCGGCCTATCAGGCCGCTCCCTATGATGCTTGGTTCAACAATAATTTGGCCCTACGTCTCCTGCCAGACCATCCGGACCTAGCCGAAATTTTTGCCACTCGGACGGTGGCATTACTCCCCCGGACCCGCAACCACACCTACTACACGTTGGGGATGACCTATCTGGCTCAGGAGAAGACCGAGGCGGCGATCGCGGCCTTTGCCCTAGAGGGCTTAATCACCCCCCGATTCAGTACCTTGCCGATTTGGCAGTCGGAGCCGCTACAACCCCTGCATGGTGCGGTGGTGGCCCAGACCCTGGACCTCTACGATGCCCTCTTGGCCAGCCTGTCGCCCGATCAATCACCCTACGGCATTTTGTATGAACAGGCTCAACTACTGCGGTGGTGGCATCAACGATCGCCATTGCCCAACCTGGAGATTGGCAAACCGATTATTCGGGCACTGATTCAGGCGGATCAGGCACCTGACGCAGCATTGGCGATTTTGACCGAAGCGATCGCCGATCAACCCCAAGATATTGGCCTCCAAATGCTACGGGCATGGATTGATCCAGACACCTATCTGGATGAGCTCATTGCCTTATCCAATGATGGTGAGGAAACCGAAGTTCTCCGCTCTCACCTGCTGGAGAATCGAGAGGCTAGGGCTTGGATCACCTCCTTGACAGAATTCAAAGGCATTCGTCAACGGCAAGGGTTAACCTTTGCCTATCGCAACTGGGGGGCTAACTCCATTGATATGATCCTGCCCCCTGCCTTCCTGGAGTTTTATGCCTTAGCAGAACTGCTGGAGGTGTATCGAGAGTGGCCAAGGGAATTTCCCGCCCTGGATCAGCTCGTGGAAACCGTGAAGGCGGATCGGCTGGGTTTGATGCACCCCACCCGCAATGGGTATCAGCTCCCCATCCCTGATTTAACCCGCTTGTCATGATGGACCAGCCCCAGCGGGATGCGCCACCGTCCGCCACCGCCGATGGCGCTCTTTTGGCTAGTCTCGGACTATTTTTCTATGGGCTATGGACGTTATTGCCCAATAGCAATAGTTGGATGGTGGGTTGGCCCTGGGTCATTCTTTGGCAAGGGGCGGTGCTGCTACCCATAATCGGGCTACTCTGGCAGGTTTGGCATTTGCCTTGGCGATCGCTCAGCCTGGGACAGGGCTGGAACCTCTGGTGCGGCGCAGCGCTAGGGGTGGTGGTGGTGTCCTGGATGGGGGCAGAATTCCCCGTGCAGGCCCGCTGGTATGGGGGGGCCGCCTGGGGAGGAATTGCAGCGCTCTATGGGGTGCGGGGCTGGCTGGGGGCGAGACCCGACCAAACCCGCCAGCGGCTGCACCACCTGCTGCGATGTCAAGCCTGGTTGGTGCTGGCCTTCATCGCGCTCAGCCTCAGCCTATGGCTATGGCAAACCTATTGGCCAGAGCGCTCTCGCTTGGCGGCTTTAGCCCAATACGGAACGCAGCGCGCCTTTGATCTCGGCATTTTAGAATTGCGCAATTGGTACCCCATCGGGCATCAGAACTATGTGGCCGGTTTCTTAGTGTTAAATCTGCCCCTCTTGTTGGGCTGGGGCTGGCAGCAGCGGTGGCCCTGGCGCTGGGCCTGCGGAGTGGGTGTGGTTTTGGGTGTGGTGGATCTCTACACCACGGGTTCCCGAGCGGGGGGCTTAGGGTTAGCCATGGCAGCGCTAACGGCATTGGTGCTCTTAGGCCTCCAGCAGCGGCCCAAGCCCTGGCAATGGGGTTTATGGGGGGGCGGGGGGTTGCTACTGGCGATCACTGTGATCTGGGGCAACGATCGCCTCCGCGCCTCCCTCGGGGCGATCTCCCAGGGTCACTTTGCCCAGGGAGAGCTCGCCTATCGCTGGATTACCCTGGCAACCGGCTGGGCCATGGGGGCCAGCCAGCCCTGGACGGGCTTAGGGCTGGGCAGCGTGCCCCTAGCTTACCAACGCTATCGACCGGGCTGGGCTGGGCGAGAAGCGGAGCTAATTCATCAATTGCACAACACCCCCATTCAGCTTTGGGCGGAGTTGGGGATTGGGGGGCTGGGGTTATGGATGGGGGCGATCGCCCTGCTGCTATGGACCGCGTATCGAGCCTGGCGGCACCCGGCACGATCGACCCCACGCCCCCTGCTAATCGGCACTATCGCTGGGCTCGTGGGCTACGGATTTGTGGCCCTGACCGACTACCAACTCGATAACATCGCCATCAGCGGCAGCTTGATTCTGGCCGTTATTCTCTTGGTGACAGCAACCCCCAGATCGCCCCAAGCCACCATGGCAACATCGCCTGGGCGCTGGCAACGCCGATGGGTCATGGGGGGGCTGGGGGGCTTGGCGGCAATGGTGCTGTCGCTCGTGCCGCTCTATCGGGCTTGGGGCATCGCCAATCAGGGGTTTATTGCCCTTGAAAAAGATGACGTGGCGGGCTTTGTCCAAAATCTAGAGCAGGCCCAGCGGCTTGCGCCCTGGCAGCCCTATTACGCCTACCAATTGGGGTGGAATCTGGGGGAACTGAGTTTTGACCCAACCCTTGAAGCTGAGCAGCAACAACAGTTACGCACGGCGGCGATCGCTGGGTTTGAGCAGGCGATCGCCCAATCCCCCCATCTAGAGTTTGGCTACTCTAGCTTGGGCTGGCTGCAAGGGGAGATCGCGCCAGCGGCAGCGGCGATCGCGTTCACCGAAGCCGCCCAATTAGTGCCCGCTAAAGCCGGGGTATTCTTCGGGCTGGGGGTGCAGGCGCTACGGCTCGATCAGCGTGAATTAGCCATTCAAGCCTTTGTGCTAGAGAGCATCCGCCATCCCCTATTTCTCACCAGCCCCCTGTGGCAGCAACCGGGTTTTCAGGGGTTATATCCCCAGGTGGCAAAAGGGGTGGAAAGCTTATGTAGCGACTGGCTGGCAGATGCTGCCATATCTGGGGCACTGCGATCCCAGGCTCAGCAGGTGCGGGGAGCATTGCGCTGGTGGCAAGGGGACTGGGCGGGGGCCGGGGCCGACTGGGCCGCGATTAACCACACCCTAGGGCTAGCCCTAGTGGCGGAAGCTCAAGCAGCATCGGCTGAACCAAAGACTGAACCAGTGACGGGCGCGGGGGGGCTAGCCCTCCAAGCCTGGCAACAGCCGGATCAACGGCGCGATCTGTTAGCCCAAGCCTGGATCGAAGGGGTTAAGGATGGGGAAAATCTTACGGATTCCCTACCGTCAGTGGACTTAATTGAGGCTCTAGCAGCCGCCATGGATGGGGCAACGGACTTTCAGCAGTGGTTGCAGAATCCTGCCTTGGCCGTACCCAATCGCTATGAACGGCTGGGGTTTGGGGTCCTAAGTCGCCAAATTGATGGCCCCCAACCGGTGGATTATTGGATTCGCCTTGAGCAATTAGCGGTACATCGCTTTTTCCCGTCACTGTTTCCGTCACCGGGCTTTTTGCCAGAGTTGGATCAGCGCTTAGCGCCGTTGCGATCGCAGTTGATTCAACAGGTGCTGGAGGTTGGGCGATCGCAACCATAATTAACCCGACATCATCCGATTGATGGCGCACAATAGATGCAACCGGCTCGCCAAGTCAATCAAGCAGCAACATTACGATTGCGCCGTGCCACTTTCCCACAGTCAACATTTGGGCACAATCGCTAAAGGGTCTGGAACGCGCTCAAATCAGAATTTTTGCACAGAAAAACCATGGTTTACCAAAGCCGTCAATATATCACTGCTCCAAAAGCAGCAGCCCCGCCCCAAAGCACCACCTTCACCC